>JAFNQK010000039.1 GCA_017386165.1 Treponema sp. | reverse complement strand
GTCATCATTTCCTGAAGACAGTTTGCAGCACCATAAGCTTCGAGAGCCCAAACTTCCATTTCTCCAAGACGCTGACCACCGAACTGAGCCTTACCACCAAGTGGCTGCTGAGTTACAAGTGAGTATGGACCTGTAGAACGAGCGTGCATCTTATCATCAACCAAGTGGTGCAACTTCATAAAGTAAATAACACCTACAAAGATTGGGTTGATGAAAGGTTCACCTGTCTGACCAGAACGTACAATCTGTTTTGCATCTGATGTCAAACCTGCTTCAGCAAGTTTTTCTGCAATCTGTTCCTGGCTTGGAGACTGGAATACAGGAGCTTCAAAGAACTGGTTCAAGTAGCGACCAGCAACACCAAGTTCAGATTCCATGATCTGACCAATATTCATTCGGGAAGGTACACCAAGAGGGTTCAAACAAACATCAAGTGGAGTACCGTCTTCAAGGTAAGGCATGTCTTCTGGTGGAAGAATACGAGCTACGACACCTTTGTTTCCGTGGCGTCCAGCCATCTTATCACCTTCACGAAGCTTACGCTTGTTAGCAATAATTACTTTTACAACTTCATCAACACCTGGAGAAAGTTCATCACCTTCAAGGCGCTTCATACGCTGAACATCAATTACAACACCTTCAATTCCATGTGGAAGATGAAGTGAGCTATCACGAACTTCTTTTGCCTTTTCACCAAAGATAGAGTTCAAAAGCTTAAATTCTGGTGTTGTTTCTGTATCGTTCTTTGGAGTTACCTTACCAACAAGGATGTCCCCTGAACGTACCTTTGCACCAATGCGAACAATACCTTCTGCATCGAGGTTATCGAGAGCCTTTTCAGCAGTATTTGGAATATCACGAGTAATGCGTTCTGGACCAAGCTTTGTTTCGCGAACTTCTACTTCAAATTCCTTAATATGAATTGTTGTATACATATCTTCGCGAACAACACGCTGAGAAATAAGAACGGCGTCTTCGTAGTTGTATCCATTCCAAGGAACGAATCCAACCAAAAGGTTACGACCAAGAGCAAGTTCACCATTGAATGTAGCAGGACCGTCAGCAATTACCTGACCCTGTTTTACATGTTCACCAACTTCAACGATTGGACGCTGGTGGTTCCATGTATCATTGTTTGTTCTCTGGTATTTAACAAGTTTATATTCGTTGATTTCTCCAGCAGAAGAATCTGTTGGTTTAATCTTAATCAATTCACTTGAAACGTATACTACATCACCTTCGTATTTTGCCTTAACAAGAACACCAGAATCATATGCAGTTTTACGTTCCATACCAGTACCAACATAAGGTGGTTCTGGGAATAACAAAGGAACAGCCTGACGCTGCATGTTACAACCCATGAGCGCACGGTTAGCATCGTCGTGTTCAAGGAATGGAATCAAAGAAGCAGATACAGAAATTACCTGACGTGGAGATACGTCAATGTACTGAACATCTTTTGGAGAACGCTGAGTATAATCGCCACGATGACGAACAGAAATCATATCTGATGGGAATGAACCATCTTCCTTAATTCCTGGAACCAGCTGTCCTACCCAGTACTTATCTTCTTCCATTGCAGAAAGCCATTCAACATCTTTTGTTGCCTTGCCATCTACAACTTTGCGATATGGAGCTTCGAGGAAGCCGTATTCGTTAATACGAGTAAACATAGCCAATGAAACGATAAGACCAATATTTGGACCTTCAGGAGTTTCAATTGGACACATGCGTCCGTAGTGTGAATAGTGTACGTCACGAACTTCGAAACCAGCACGGTCTCGGTTAAGACCACCAGAACCCAAAGCCGAAAGACGACGTTTGTGTGTAAGTTCAGAAAGTGGGTTAATCTGATCCATGAACTGAGAAAGCTGGCTTGAACCGAAGAATTCGCGCAAAGCAGCAACGATTGGTTTGATAGAAACGAGATCCTGAGGTTTCATAGTTTCTGTTTCTTTCAAGCTCATTCTTTCTTTTACGATACGTTCCATTCTGCTGAAAGCAGTCTTGAGCTGGTTAGTTAAAAGTTCTCCTACACAACGGATACGACGGTTACCGAGATGGTCAATATCGTCAAGAACATCATCACCAGTGTAAACATTGATGAGAGTCTTCATTGTGTTGATGATATCGTCTTTAATGAGAGTAAAGTCTTTTACATCATCAGTGTAGTCAAACTTCTTGTTCAACTTGTAACGACCTACACGACCAAGGTCATAGCGGCGTTCAGAGAAGAACATTGAGTTCAAATCTTTTTCTGCTGCATCAACTGTGATTGGTTCACCAGGCATAAGAATTGCATAAACTGCTGCCAATGCATCTTCTTTAGTTGGTTCGTTATCAACAGAACCTTCTTTTACAAAGCGAACTTCTTCTCGTTCAAAACAGTTAATGATGATCTGAGAATCGAGCGATTCATTCTTTTCATCTTTAGAGTTTGGATTAGCACGAGTATTAAAGTTGATTACAGAAATTTCCTTGATGTTGTTAGCAACAAGGTCATCAATATCATGAGGATGAAGACGAACACCTGCATTGAACAAACGTTTTTCTTCGCCGTCAACGTTGATGATGATAGCATCAGCGAGAACTCTGTCTACGAGTGAATCGCGTGCTTCTGTTGTATCTTCTACTTTTACTGTTTCAGTCTTGTAGAAACAGCGGATAATTTCCTCACGAGTGTTGTATCCAAGAGCTCGGAGGAAAATTGTACCCAAAATCTTCTTTTTGCGGTCGATTTTTGCGTAGATTAATTCTTTT
The DNA here is from genome assembly GCA_017386165.1 of Treponema sp. GTDB lineage: Bacteria > Spirochaetota > Spirochaetia > Treponematales > Treponemataceae > Treponema_D. The sequence continues at coordinate 9,391 of JAFNQK010000039.1, read as the reverse complement.
TTCTGGTCAATTTCAAATTCAAGCCAAGATCCACGGTATGGAATGATACGGCTGGAATAAACACCCTTGTCATGCTGGAAAATTACACCAGGCGAACGATGAATCTGAGAAACAACAACGCGTTCAGCACCATTAATAATGAAAGTACCGCGTTCAGTCATCAACGGAATATCACCCATGTAGATATCTTTCTGGATGATGTGACCATCGTTCAAGAATGTTAAATTAATTCTGGCTTTGAGTGGAACTGCATAAGTTGCACCCTTCTGTTTGCATTCAAGCTCAGAAAATTTAATGTTAGCATAGTCGAGTTCATAGTATTCGAACTCAAGCGACATGTCACCATTTGGGCTTTCGATTGGGAAAGTTGTGTTAAATACTTCCTGAAGACCCTGGTTCAAAAGTGGTTCACCCTTCTTTAAGCGGTTTGCCTGAAGGAATGTTTCGTAAGAAGCGGTTTGAACTGCGATTAAATCCGGAACATCCATAAAGCTCTGAATGTCTTTACCGATGTACTGTCGATTTACTGTTCGTGTTTTTGCGAACATCAGCGACCTCTTTAATTATAGATTCAGATTAAAACTGCTACATGCAAGAAACTCTGCACAGCACAGAATCATCTGATTAAAAACAAGTAAAAAACAGGCATAGCCAGTGCACATGCCAAATATGTTTAAACGCACAAAAACTGCGGAAAGCGATTTTCCGCAGTTTTTGCAAATATATTAAGCTATTTTTTCAAATAACTTATTTCTTTGAAGCCTTACCACCAGCTTCTTCGATCTTTTTGATCATTTCGTCAGCGTCAGCCTTGCTTACGCCTTCTTTAAGAGTCTTAGGTGCGCCTTCAACAAGAGCTTTTGCTTCACCAAGACCAAGACCTGTGATTTCACGAACAGCCTTGATAACTGGAATCTTTTTAGCTGCGTCGAATGAATCCAAAGTTACAGTGAATTCAGTCTGTTCTTCAGCTGCTGCTGCTCCGCCTGCTGCTGGAGCTGCTGCTACTGCAACTGCTGCTGTTACACCGAACTTTTCTTCCATTGCTTTAACGAGTTCTGAACATTCAAGAACTGTCATGCTAGAAATAGCGTCCAAAATCTGATCTGTTGTTAATGCTGCCATATTGTCTTCCTCACAAATATGTTTATAAAAAATATATCAACCTTTCGGCTGTGCAGTAGAAATGTTCATACGAACCGTACTGCAATTCAATCACGGACAGTCGACAGCTATGAAGCCTGACCGTGTATAATAGATCCAAAAGAATCTAAGTTTGAAGCTAGGCTATTAATTATGCAATTATTAGTTGCTGCCTTCTGCTTCTTTCTTTTCTGCGTATGCTTTGATTGTAGCTGCCAACTGACGAGCTGGTCCGTTGATTGCAGACATAAGCATAGCGATAAGTTCCTTCTTTCCAGGAACCTTTGAAAATGCTTCGATTTTTGCTGCGTCGTAAACTTCTTTTTCTACACAAGCACCCTTTACTGAAAGTACAGGATTGTCTTTTGCAAAGTCAAAAAGTGTCTTAGCAACAACGTTTGCATCTTCTTTAGCCATTGCAACTACTGTTGGACCCTTAAGGTAGTCAGCAACATCGTTGATGTCCATTGATTCGAACGCAATGCGTGCAAAGTTGTTTTTTACAACTTTAAGAACAGCATTCTGTTCGCGGAGCTTTTTACGGAGGCTAGAAATCTGTTCTACAGTCATTCCTCGGTAATCAGCAAAGATGAAGTTATCATAATCTGCAAATGCTTTTTTTGTTTCTTCAATAGCAGCTGTTTTTGCAGACTGAACTGTTTTAGCCAACATTGCCATAATTATTCACCTTCCTTCATGTCAACCCATACGCCTGGGCCCATAGTTGAACTGAGGGATACTGACTGAATGAAGTTAGAAACTACACCGTTAGGAGCTTTCTTACCTACTTCACTAATCAATACATTTACGTTTTCTGCAACTTTAGCTGGATCCATAGAAACCTTACCAACAGCAATGTGTACAACACCTGTCTTGTCAGCACGATATTCTGTACGACCTTTCTTAAGTTCAGCAATAGCACTTGTAATATCGTTTGTTACAGTACCTGTTTTTGGGTTAGGCATAAGACCTTTGCGTCCCAATACCATACCAAGACGACCTACATCTTTCATCATATCAGGTGTAGCAACAGCGATATCAAAATCAAGCCAACCACCCTTTACTTTTTCGATGTATTCATCAGAACCAGCATATGCTGCACCTGCAGCAAGAGCTTCTTCTACGCGGCCAGGCTGACAGAATACCAAAACTTTCTTTTCACCTTTGAACTGGTTAGGGAAAACCAATGTATCACGAACAGTCATAGACTTGTCCATCTTAAGGTTCAAGTGAGCTTCTACAGTTTCGTCAAACTTAGCTACTTTCATTTCCTGTACCATCTTACAAGCAGATGCTACATCGTATTTTTTTGTCAAATCATATTTTGCGGCAGATGCGCGATATTTCTTTCCGTGTTTCATATTACTGCTCCACCTCTACGCCCATACTGCGTGCAGTACCTGCGATGATTTTCTTTGCAGCTTCGAGATCGTTAGCGTTAACATCTGGAAGCTTTGTTTTTGCGATTTCTTCAAGATCCTTCTTAGAAAGAGTTCCTACTTTGTTAAGAAGAGGATTTCCTGAACCCTTGTCGAGTTTAAGAGCCTTCTTGATAAGAACTGCTGCAGGAGGAGTCTTAAGGATGAATGTGTAAGATTTGTCCGCATAAACAGTAAGAACTACAGGAATGATAAGTCCCTTTTCCATGTTCTTTGTTCTGTCATTGAATTCCTGGACAAACTTAGGTGCTGAAACACCATGAGGTCCAAGAGCAGGACCGATTGGAGGAGCCGGTGTTGCAGCTCCTGCTGGACACTGTAACTTGATTACGGCTGTTACCTTCTTTGTTGCCATTGTGATTCTCCTAAATTGGTGTGTGCTCACTTAAGAGCATCTAACGAGATTTCTCTATCCGACGGATCGAAACCTCTCCCAAAAACAGGTAATGCCCGCACTGGCATGCGAGCACCTGATATTTTGTTCTAATTAATGCGTTCAACCTGAAGCATACTAACTTCAACTGGTGTTGCACGACCAAAGATCTGTACGTTTACAATCAACTTATCTTTTTCGTCGTTAACTTCTTCGATATTACCACTGAATGAAGCAAATGGACCGTCATTGATTTTAACCATATCACCAACAACGTAAGACTGCTTAATCTTAACCTGCTTTTCACCCTTGATAACACCAGATTTCTGAAGAAGGTTCTTAGCTTCTGCTGCTGAAATTGGTCTTGGGCGTTCATTTGGATTTGTACCAACAAAACCTGTTACACCCTGAATTCTTCTAAGCTTTGAACAAGTAGCCTTCCAATCGATTTCTGGAAGATCCATTTCAAGCATTACATAACCAGGCATAAAAAGGTCGTTATGAACTTTCTTTTTTCCGTCTTTGATTTCTACAACTTCTTCTACAGGAACACGTACATCTGTAACAATTGATGAATCAACTTCACCCTTTTCAATAAGTGCCTTAATTGTACGGTCGATTTTATTTTCGTAACCTGTGTAAGTATGAAGGATATACCAGCTCTTTGACATAAAATCCTTCCTAAATTATTTCATTAATGCGCGGAATGCTTCTGTAAAAGCAAAATCCAACAAACCAAGAATTACAGCCATAATTACAGTAGAGATAATTACTACCAATACTGAAGAAACAACGTCCTGACGAGAAGGCCAAACTACTTTTTTAAGTTCTGCTCTACTTTCACGAAAAAAACGACCAATCTTTGACATAATTCCTCCAATGGATTATTAAATAAAAACAGGGCAGGCAGGACTTGAACCCACGACAGGCGGTTTTGGAGACCGCTGCTCTACCAACTGAACTACTGCCCTATATATTCAACCTGATTATTTCTAATCAGGAAATATACTAATTTGTAAGACTATTATTTAGCCTTTGTTTCTTTGTGCATTGTGTGCTTGCGATCAAATGGACAATACTTGCTGAATTCAAGTTTTCCAGTGATATTCTTGCGGTTCTTGTAAGTTGTGTAGTTCTTACGTTTGCATTCTGTACACTGCAAAGCAACGATTTCAACCGCACCCTTTTTCTTGCTACCCATATCTATACTCCTAAACAGGTTTTGTTTCTATATATTTTTAGAAGCCTCCGTGCAGAATCGAACTGCAGACCTCAACCTTACCATGGTTGCGCTCTACCGACTGAGCTACAAAGGCGAAAACTTCACTGTTCTTAGAACAATGCGTTTTAAGAATATATTAAACTTACGGTTTTTAGTCAACATGAATTTGAGTAAAAAATGATAAAAATTCTAGTTTTTTCTATTAATTAATGTTAATATAAGCAAACTTGAGGTGTCTATGAATATTGATATGCTTATTGATGGAATTCTTGATTCTTATGACCGATACGGTGGTATCAACAGAAGCGAAGATGAAAACTTTCCTAACAGACAGAATGTCATCAAAATTCTTACAGATTTGCAGAGTCTGATTTTTCCTGGATTTAAAATTGCAGAAGAAATCCGCCACTCCAATATTCGTTATGTAACAGGAACAAAAGTAAACAATATCATTGCGCTTTTGACAAAAGAAATTCAAAAGGCACTGGTTTACACTTCCCTTTCCAACAAATGCAGATCAGAAAACATAGAAAATACCCACTGCTTTAAACTGGCAGAACAAACCTGTGTTGCATTAATCGAAAATATTCCGGAAATCCGAAGGGAACTCATGCTGGACGTACAGGCAATGGTTCTGGGAGACCCGGCTGCAAAAAGTCCAGAAGACGTTATTCTTTCTTATCCGGGATTACAGGCAATTCTTGTATATCGAATTTCTCACTTTCTCCATACAAAGGGAGTACCGATTATTCCTCGTATCATGAGTGAATACATCCATTCAAGAACTGGAATCGATATCAATCCGGGAGCTGAAATCGGAGAATCTTTCTTTATCGACCACGGAACAGGAATCGTAATCGGAGAAACCTGTATCATCGGCAACAACGTAAAAATCTATCAGGGCGTTACACTGGGAGCTCTCAGCGTTAAGAAAGAACTTCAGAACAAAAAGCGACACCCTACAATAGAAGATAATGTAACAATTTATGCCGGAGCCACAATCCTTGGGGGCGACACAACCATCGGCAAAGGAACAACCATCGGTGGAAACACATGGATTACAAAATCAATTCCATGCAATTCTCTGGTAACACAGGAAAATCAGAACGAATACTAAAGCCATGGGAAACATACCCCGCAAGGGCATCATTCCCACAAGGCAAAACTATTTAAAAAAGAGGTAAAAAATGGCAAAAAAGAACGGTTCAATTGTCTTTAAATGTTCAAACTGCGGCTACACTCAGCCAAGATGGCTGGGACGATGCCCGGACTGCGGAGAATGGAACACTCTGGAAGAATGCATAGTTGATTCTAATGCAGTAAGTCCCGCAGGAAAAGGAAATATAATTCAAGAAAAAGCAAAACCCGTTCCTCTAAACTCAATCGAAGCCAAGGACAACACCAGATTTTTCACAGGGATTTCGGAATTTGACAGAGTTTTAGGCGGAGGAGCCACAAAGCGCAGCGCAATTTTACTTGGCGGTGAACCTGGCATCGGAAAATCCACTCTACTAATTCAGACTGCAAGCAACTTTAAGCAAAAAGTCCTTTATGTAAGCGGAGAAGAATCTTCTTTCCAGATAAAAGAAAGAGCCGACAGACTCAAACTCACCTGCCCAAACGTAGAAGTCCTGTGTACAATGCGGTTAGAAGACATTCTTGACGCACTGGACAAAATCAATCCTGTTCTCGTAATAATCGATTCTATCCAGACAGTATATTCTGCAGAGGCAGGACTAATTCCGGGGACTGTAAATCAGTTAAAATACTGTGCCAACGAGCTCATTTCCTGGGTAAAAAATCGGGATTCTGTGCTGATTATGACCGCCCACATCACAAAAGAAGGAACAATCGCCGGTCCAAAAACCCTGGAACACATGGTGGACACCGTAATTACCTTTGAACGCAACAACGATGATGTAAGATTTTTACATGCACAGAAGAACCGCTTTGGGTCAGTGGATGAACTGGGCATTTTCAACATGACAGAAAAAGGACTAGAACCGGTTTTAAATCCCGCAACGATGTTTCTTACAGAACGAAAAAGCGAACAGCCTGCAGGAGTCTGCTGCACCGCCGTATTTGAAGGAAACCGCGTATTTATGGTAGAAATTCAGGCACTAACGGTTCCGGCAAAGGCTGCCATAAGCCGTGTATACAGCGATAAAATTGATTCTGCCCGGGTTTTAAGAATCGCTGCCATTTTGGAGAAAAGATGCGGCATCAAGTTTCTTGGACAGGACATTTATGTAAATGTTGCAGGTGGAATACGCTTAAACGAAAGCGCCGTTGATGCCGCCCTGGCAGTTGCAATTTATTCTGCAAGAAATGACATTGCGCTACCGGTTGGAACAGCCGTATTTGGAGAATTGAGCCTTGCCGGAGAAATAAGACCTGTTCCTAAACTTAAGCAGCGAATCAAAACCGCCGAGGGCTTAGGATTTACAAAACTATATTCCCCGGATAAAGGCGAAAATGCAGTATCGGTTTCTTCTATAAAAGAGCTGTTAAACAAAATATTTTCCTAATATTTTAGAGGTATCCTCCGAAAATTCTTGTAAGTGGCAGTAATGTTTTGTTCTTATTGATATTAATCGGAGGTGCCTATGAACCATCTCGAATTTGAAAAAGACGGAAAAAGATATTGCCTGACGGGGTCAGTTATCACAATCTTTTTGAGAAACGGAATCAAACAGAATCAGTTTTTTTACAAGGATTTTCAGACAGCAAGATACGCCTTTCTATTAATCGAATAATAATCCGTACAGCATTTCTAAATCTTGAACTTATTAATTTCTGTGGTTACGCGACCAATTGAATCCTTGTTTTTGTAAGTCTGGTCATTAACATCAGAAACGGACTGAGTAATTTCTGTGATATCAGAAGAAATTTTATCCATGTTGCCGGAAATTTCTGTAGAAATCTGTGCGAGAGACTGCATTTCTTCCATTACCCCCTGACCATCTTTGTTCATTTCTACGATTTTGGTTTTAACTTCCTGAGAAAGCTTATTGATATCGTGGATTACGGTCAAAATCTGCTGGCTACCCACATTCTGTTCATCCATTGCTGACTTAATAACCAATTCCTGAGAAGAAACTTCTTTTGTATTATTAAAAATCGTTTCAAAATGCTCTTTTATATCCTTTGACATAACAGCAATTTCGGAAATCAAATCTTTTAGAGCAATAAGGGCATCAGAAATTCTTTTACCCTGAGTTGTAGAAACCTCTGCTAGCTTACGGATTTCGCCGGAAACAACAGAAAAGCCCTTTCCTACTTCACCGGCATGAGAAGCCTCAATAGCGGCATTCATGGCAAGAAGATTAGTCTGACTTGCGATATTTGAAATGATGTTACTGGCTTCCATAAGACCGTCAGAATGCTCGTAAATCCGTTCCGTAAGTTCAACAGTCTTTCTAACGATCTCACGACCTTTTTCCGCAGAATCTGTAAGATCTTTAACTGAGATGACATTCTTTTCAAGAATGTTAGTTACAGAGCGGATGTTTGCAACCATTTCTTCTATTGCGGCAGAGCCCTGGGTAACGCTTAATGCCTGTTCTGCAATATTTGAATTGAGCACTTCGATATTTTCTGAAATACGTTTTACCCTGTCGGTGGTCTGACTTACATCGGAATTTTGAGAAGCAATCTGATTCTTGATAAGAACAACATTTTTATCGATTTTTTGAACAGTATCCGTGGTTTCATTCATATTAGAAGAAAGATTTGAAGCCACATCGTCCATTACAACCGATTCATTCTTGATAGATTCTACCAGCGCACTGATTTTATCGATAGTTTTATTAAAATAATGGGTCAAATCTGTAAATTCGTCGTTTCCATAGACAGGGAGGCGCTTGGTAAGATCTCCGTCACCTTCTGAAATGTCTTTTAAGAGAGCAACTGTAGAATTAAGAGGTTTGGTAAGACGCTTTGCAAAAATTACAGAACCAATAATTCCGACAATAATCGAAACAAGAGCAATTATTGTGATTACCCTGAGAACAATAAAATTTGCACGGTTTACAAAAGCAACCGGAGCAAGAACAAGGTAATCAAGATCAACATAAGAATTTTCTGAAGTAACAGAATAAACTTCATATTTTACGCCGTTATATTCAGTCTTAAAGGTAACCTTGTCACCATGCTTAAAGTTGTTTAATTCTTCTATATTAAGGGTATCCAGTTTCTTAAATTCTGTGCTGGAATCCAGCTGATTCAAAACGATATTTCCACTATTGTCGAGAATAATAAAGGACAAATCCGTTTCGTTTTTCTTGAAAGCTTTCATTAAGGAATCAAGGTAATCAAACTTGATGTCGATAGCAACAACACCACGGGGACGATTATATTTATCGTTAAAGTATTTTGAGGCTACGATTACCCTTCCGCCAAGAGCTGTGGTGTAAACATTTGAAATATAGGTCTTGCCGTTATTGTTTTTGGCGTTTTTATACCAGGAACGGGTGCGGGCATCGTAATTGTTTGGACGAGGTTCAACAGGATAACGAACATAGGCACCGTTGGATTCAAGGGAAATAGAAATACCGGTGATTTCAGGCTTTTCTTCTGTAAAAGTTTTAGCAAGCTCATAAACAGAACGCTCGTAAGAACCAAATCTTTCAGGATCAACGGGGATTTTTCCACTAGGGTCCGTCATATTTACATAAGAAGTAATACTGTTGTTAGGCTCTCGGACAAGGTCAATTTTTGAATAGGCATTGGCAAGGGTGTCAAAACTCTCAAAATAATTTTCGATAGCAACATCAACTTCGGAAATGACATTCATAAAAGAACGCTCAAATGATTCACGCTCAATACTTTTCATTCTAAAATAAACAATGGAACCATAAGCCAGCGCAATAAAAACAGTAATGGCCATTACGCCCAAAATAATTCTTGCAAAAACAGTGTATCGAGCATGATTCATAAACGCCCCCTGATAAATGACCGTTATAGTTTAAATCGAGTTTGGGGTATTGGCAAGAAAAAAGAAAAGGAAAATAATTTTAAAATACAAAGCCTGGCACATATAAAAGAACTCAGTAACAGGCTTTTGTTATCATTTTTGGGACTTTTCTAAAGCTAAGGATTTTACTTCTTCTACGGAAAGGCCTTGAACTTTAGCAATTTGTTCTATAGTTAGCATATTAAGCGACAGTAAATTACGAGCAGCATCCAAAGCTTTTTTATGATATGCTTTATGAT
>JAFNQK010000369.1 GCA_017386165.1 Treponema sp. | reverse complement strand
TTAAGGAATACACAACAAAGTACCCTACCGGACAGTTTATTCCTGCCAGTATGTATTATACCGCTGATTGTTATGATCACACTGCAAATGAAAAGTTTGCAATTATGCAGAATACTTCTTTGATTCAAAGGTATCCTGACAGTACTTATGTTTACAGTGCTACTAAGAACTTGATTTCTTTGCAGCGCCGAGTTGGAAATTATGGTGAAGCCTTAAAATACGCAAGACTTTTAATAGAAAAATACGGTGACCAGGCTAGAAACGATAATATGGCAGAAGTTGCAAATGATTTGGAAAAACTTGCAAACGGAAAAAATGAGCCGATTGTTGCAAAAGAATCTGAATATAAAAAAGAAGGAGGCCTTAATACTCCTCTTGGACGCAAGGCGGGAACAGAACTTGTTCAGCTTTATGCAAAATCAACTTCTACAAGTGCTGATGCAGTAAAACTTGCAGAACAGCTTCTTCCTGCTCAGGAAAAGAATCTTGCTGAAGAAAGCTTTTACGCCGCACAGAATGCGGATATTCTTGCCCAGGCATACCGTCAGAAAAACGAGAACGGTCTTTCTGCAAGATATTATTTAAAAGCTGCTCAGTATTACCGCCGCAACAAAAATACGGATGAGCTTGTTTCATGTGCCCTTTACGGTGCTTATGAAGCATTTACCGCAGAAGGTCTTGTGGGCGACGCCAATGAATGCGCTAAAAATCTAAAAGAATTATATCCTGATACTTCCTATGCAAGAAGTGCAAAAATCAGATAAAAAAGGAATGAGAATATGAAAAAGTGCAATAAGAATTCTATTTGTGTATTGATGATATCTCTTCTGGCAGGTTTTTCTGCTTTGAATGCACAGTCAAAAGCCGCAGCAGAAGAAAAATCTGAAGTGATTGAAGAAATCTCTCTGCCTGATGTTTCAACTGTAATTTCAGGAGGTGCTCCAAAGGTTGGAAAAAGTGCTGTTCCGGATTATTCAGATGTACTTCCAAGTTCTGCAAAAGAAATGGACGACGAAATTGTTCCACGCCTTCCTGATTCAATCAATTCTGACGCAGAATCCACAAAAGCCGATTCAATCGGAAAAAAGAGTGCTTCAAAAGATGTTTATGTAGAAGGGCTTGCAGGTGGTGGTTATCCTGGATTCTATACAGGAAAATTTTCTGTTTACCGCCAGTCTGGAAATAATCCGTTTAAAATTACTTTTGGACATGAAAGTTCCAACGGATACGCAACACATCCTCTTACCGACGGTTATTTTGAAAGAAATACTGATATCGGTGCAGAAAAGACATTTACAGTAAAAAGTCACAAAGTTGTCCTCGGTGTAAATTATGACAGTGAAGACAATGGGCTACAGGGCAAGGTTTCAAACATCAGTGATGTGAGTCAGGAAACTCTAGGATTATATGCCCGCTACGACTGGAAAATTCCTCATGGAATGAAATTAAGTCTTGGTGCAGACGGTGACTGGTACAAGCGTTATCAGACCGTTACCGGAGATGTATCAACTGCTCTCTGGGCAAAGGATGTTTGGCTTCTGGATATCAATCCTTATCTTTCTTTTGATTTTGGATATAAAGGCTTTAATACCGGAGTTACTGCAGATTATTCCCTTCAGTCTGATTTAAAATCTGTTCTTGGAACTACTGGTGCAATCAACCGCGGTCAGTTTATGTATAATGTGGGATGGCAGAATGAAACCGTTCATGTTTACGGAGAAGTGGGTGTTGTTGTAGGAAATAACATCGGCTACAATCCTGTTACAGTTCCTTTTAATGCCGGTGTTGATATGGCATTTAATAATGGAATTTCTGCCCGCAAGATTACTGTTGGTCTAAAAGGCGGTATGGATTCCTATGAACCAAAAATCAGTACTGTAGAAAAAGAATATCTTTATACAGCTTTCTCTGAATTGCCGGGAGAAACATCTGACTGGTTTGGTAAAATCGATTTTGCACTTCCTATCAAAGATATCTTTACTTTGGATATCAACGGAGAATTTAAGACTACCGCTTTTGATAATGGAACTTATATTCCTGTTTATAGTGGAACTGTTATCGACGGCGTGTATTCTTATGATAGAACAAACTCAACTCAGTTGAATACAAACATCGATTTTAGTGCCCGCATTGGAATTGCAAACATTTCTGCTACCTGGAAGGCTCACTGGATGGATGTGCCTGTTCTGGATGCGCCACAGACTGTCGGCTTAAAGGCAAGCCTGCAGGATAAAATGGCAAAATGGGGTGGGGAACTCGGATTTGAAATGGGACTTGGAGGAGATGATTATGTTCCTCAGGTAGACATGTCGTTCTTTTATCGTCTGACCCCTGCTGTCAGACTTGCGGTATCTCTCGATGATACTGTAAAATTATTTACTGGTACAGAAAGAACTTATGCAGGTTCTTATATAAGTCGCAGTGGAAGCGCAACAATACTTGTTAAATTTTTCTTTTAATTAGGATTCAATTTGGAGGATATATGTTTAGTTCATTAAAAGCCGGTGGTATCTTGATGATACCGATTCTTCTTTGTGGAGTGATTGCAACTTTTATTATTATTGAACGATGTTTTTATTTTTATGTAATAAAGAAGCGCGATGTAAAACTTATGTACGATATCAAGAATAATCTTGAGGTTTCTAATTTTGATGCGGCTATCGAAGCTTGTAATCGTGCTGATACTCCTTGTTCTCAGGTTGTAAAAAAGGCTCTTAACTGCAGAACCTGGGACGAACGGGATTTGAAAGATGTTGTTGAAGCAGAAATGACAGCGGTAGTTCCTAGACTTGAACACCTTTTGACTCCTCTTGGAACAATCGCAAATATTTCAACTCTTCTGGGACTTTTGGGGACTGTAACCGGTAACATCAAGGCCTTTGGTGTTCTTGGTGCCGGTGGAACTATGGGGGACCCTGCGCTTTTGGCAGGTGCAATCGGTGAAGCTCTTGTTACAACCGTTGCCGGGCTTGTTGTTTCTATTCCTGCATTGATTTTCTACAACTATTTTGTGAGCCGCGTTAACCGCCGCATTGCAGAAATGGAATCAAATGTTACCAATGTAGTTATTAAACTTACAGGACGCGTATAATGAAGTTAAAAGCAAGAAGAAGATCTGTGCAGGCAAGCGTAGATATGACTCCTATGCTTGACGTTGTATTTCAGCTTATCATTTTCTTTCTCGTATCAACGACATTTGCCGTACTCCCGGGAATCAGCTTGAACCTCCCTGAAAGCGTCACCGCCGAAAGTACGTCCAATCTCGGTATTACAATTACCGCAGATAAGAACGGTGGACTCTGGTTTAATGATAAGTCTGTAACATTTAAAACTTTAAGCGACGAATTAAGTTCCTTTGATACAAAGAAAATCAAAAAGGCCGAATATCCTATTACTATTGAGGCTGATGATCAGGTTACTAACGGTACAATCGTAAAGCTCTTTGATATTATACGGGCCAATGGATTTGCCGCTGTAAACCTAAGGACTACAGATAAGAAATAATGGATACTAAAGTTATTGACGGCATCGGAGAAAAAATCGATGCTTTTTCAGTTGATGATACTCAAAGAAGGGCAGTAAGAATTTCTATTATTCTTACAGGACTTTTGTGGTTTGCACTGCTTGGAGTTCTCGGTTTTGCACCAGGATTTCAGAAGAAAGAAAAGTACAAAACTGTAAGAATTAATTTGCAGCAGCCGGTGGAAAATCCTGTTTTAGAAAAACACGGAGTTGCAGAGCCGGAACCAGCTCCTGCTCCAAAATCACAGGAAGCTCCTAAGCAGCCATCAGTTGCTTCTGCTCCAAATCAGGGTGCTCCAAAAGCAAGTGTTAAACCTGAGAGCAAGCCGGCTCAAGCTCCAAAGCAGGCTTCTAAGAATCAGTCTGCCCCTGCAAAGACTCCTTCAACTCAGAAAACAGATTCCTCTTATGCCAAGGCAAAGATTAAATATGGAAAATCTGTTGATGACCAGCTTGAAGAATTGAACGATAAAAAGGCCGGTAAGGCTACAGATTTTGATGCTGCATTCAGCGATGATAATTCTGTTGTAAATGAATCAGTTGCAAAAACTACAGGAAATAAAGCTGTTTCCGGTGGAAATGCCCTTTCTGGTTCTGCGGCAACTGCATCAAATAGTCAGAACTCACCTGTACAGGCAAAACAGGAGGCATCAAGCACAAATAAAGCGGCTTCTACATCTATTAAATATCAGCTTTCTGAAATTGCAGATACAAATTATACTGATGAATTACTTGAAGGTACCGGTGTTAGTGCTACTTCAAAAGTAAAGACTTTAAAAAATGCTGACGGAAAAGTTTCTATGTACATGACCGATGGAACTGCCCGCATTCTTCTGGATCCTCGAAAGCCTGTAATTATGATTTCTGAAGAAAATGCAAAACTGATTGATAGTGCCCGCACGGTTACTATTACATTTAAAGTTCATGCTGCCGGAGATGTTCCGATGAATTCAGTTACATTTACGCCTAAATCCTTGCTGCCAACACAGATTCAGAGTGAAATCGCCGAACAAATTGCAAAATGGCGCTTCTCAAGTGCAGAAAGTGATGGACAGGCACAATTTGAGTATAGTATTATTAAAAGATAGTTATATTTGATTATTGATAGTTAATAAGGAGACTATGTGAACGTAAACGGATTAGGTGAAATTAAGGCAGTCGCATTTGATATTGACGGAACTTTGTATGCTCCATGGCGATTAAATATAAGAGCCATTTTCCGTTATGTTCGTCACGGTATCTTCTTTTTGCATTACGGTTTAGTGCGCAATAAGCTTCACGGAAAAGAAGTGGTTTCTAATTTCTTTGATTTACAGGCCGAACACATGGCAAACAGCATGAGAACTTCAAAAGAACATGCGCACAAAAAATTGAACGACATCGTCTATAAGGGAATGGAAAAATATTTTGCCCGAATCAAATGTTTTCCAAATGTTCCTGAGACATTTAAAAAGTTTAAGGAAGCAGGATTTAAAATCGGTCTTTTATCTGATTTTCCTCCGGAACAAAAAGGGGATATCTGGGGTGTAAAACAGTATTGTGACGTGATTTTAGGCACAGAAGAACTTGGGGCTTTAAAACCGTCTCCGTATTCTTTTATCAAAATGGCAGAAATGCTGGGGGTTGAACCATCTGAGATTCTTTATGTAGGAAACTCCCGTTCCAAGGATGTGGTTGGTTCAAAAAAAGCTGGAATGAAAAGTGCCTATCTCCTTTCTGGATTCAGGAAAATCTTTAATTTACCTATAAAAGAAGCGGATATTTCTTTTTCTAACTATCGTCAATTACAAGAGATTGTGTTAAAATAAAGTACGAAATTTTGGGTGGGGATTTAAAATGTCGGTTATTACTATTCTTATTGCTGCGGCCGTTGCTGCAGGAATCTCTTATGCTTTGCATCTTTTAGATAAGAATAATCAAACAATGGAAAAGGTTAAGCGTTTTACCGATAAACGCATGGGCGACTTTGAAGCCTATTTTAAAGAACGTGAAAAGAATTTGACGGCTGCCAAGTCTCAGCTTGAAGCATCTCAGATGCAGGCTGTTGCTGCAGTTTCTCGACTTGAAAATCAGATTGCAGAGTTCCAGAAGATGACCAAAAATCTCTCCGGAGATTCTACTGCGGTTCGTTCAATAGAAGAAAAAATCAAAGCATATGACACAGTAATAAACGAACTTGTAAATATGACTGCCAAGGTTGAACAGAACCTTAACGAACTTAAAAAAGAAACTGTTGTCGTTGATAAAATTAATAACCGCATCAGCGAACAGAAAAACTATATCGATAACCTTGAAAAGCGAATCCCTCAAATTTCAAAAGAATTCTCTGATAAAAACGGCGAACAGCTCAAGCTCATCGGTAATAAACTTTTGTCAGAATACGACAAGCATGGTGAAAAGATTAAGGCTGACCTCACTGTTATAGAAGGAAATGCTCAGAAAGCTCTTGGTGCCTTTCAGAAGGAAATCAACGGAGTTTACGAAGAAGCTTCTCTCAAAGCCCGTAATCTCGAAGATGAATCTTTTAAGCATCTCAGTGAACAGGCTATGGCCCGTGCAGATCAGTACCGCGCTCAGGTTGAAGCTAAATATGAAAGCGTAGCCAGCCAGGTTGATGAACAGGTTTCTAAAATCGAAAGCGAAATTCAGTCTCGTACAAAAGAACTGGATACAAAGCTTACAACAAGTACCCAGAGTCTTGCAGAGCGTCTTTCTACTTCTGTAAAAGCAATTGAAGACGAAATTGCACAGAAGTCGGCAGGACTCAAGCAGGAATGCCAGAATTCAACCAGCGGAATCGTTGATAACATCAAGCAGAATCTTACTGACCTTGATGCAAAGTGCAAGGCACATGTTACAGAGTTTGAAGAAAAGTACACCGCCAAGATTAATAATCTCTGCGCTAACTACGACAAGCAGATAGAAGCAACTGGCGCTAAAAGCGACAACCGCATTCTTGATTTGCAGAATAAAATCTCTGATGCAGATGAAAAGGCCAAGGCTCATATCGCAAGCCTTACAGAAAAATATAAGCTTCATCTTCAGGCTATCACAGAAAAATACGAAGCAGTTCTCAATTCTGCAGACGGCAAGAACGACAACCGCGCCGCAGAGCTCAATGCAAAAATCGCAGAAACCGATGAGTCATGCAAAAAGGCAGTTGATGAATTTGAACAGATGTATACAGAACAGCTTGCAAAAGTTCGTTCTGCATACGAAAACCGCATGTCAGAAATCCATGAAGACTACAAGACCCGTCTCACTCAGATTGACACAGAAAACAACAACCGTATTCTCGATGTTGAAGAAAAATACAATAAGGCTTACGGCGAAATCAAGGAACAGCTTGATACAGTTCAGCGCCTGTATGCAGACCAGCAGGGCGGCGTAAATACTGAAATCACAGAAAAGATTGATGCTCTTGGTCGTGAATACCGAGAACTGATTGAACAGCTCCGTGGTGAACTTAAGGATTCCTTTGCAAATACTCAGGCAGATGTTCAGAATTACGATTCTACAATCGAGCAGAAGCTTCAGGAAATCCGTGCAAAGCATGAACAGGTGCTTGCAGAAATGGGACAGGAAATTAGTTCTGTTAAAGAACTTCACGAAAAAGAAATCCTTTCTGTTAAAGCAGAACAGGAACAGAATATGCAGGCTGTTAAGGCAAGCATGGATGAATATGATCAGTCAATTCAGCAGAGAATTGAAACCGTTAAGAATCAGCTTGCAGACACCCTTTCAACAATCAGTAGGGATGTTAACGACAGCGTAAAGAATGCTGAAGATACAGTTGCCCGCGTAAAAGAAGAATGTGACAACGCATTTGCCAAGGTAGAAGCAGTTGAACCGGAATTGAACAGCAAGGTTCATGCAATTGATGAACAGATTGAAAAGTTCCGTTCTGAGACAAATGTAAAGATGCAGGAGCTTACTGCAATGCTTGAACAGTCAGCCGGCAAAATCAGACAGGCTTGTGAACAGCAGCAGGTTCTCGCCCTTGAAAGCATTGATGATCAGCTTTCTGAGTACAAGAAATCAATGGAATACAAGCTCAGCCAGCTTGAAGCAAGCGGAAGCGATGTAGACTATCTTGAAAAGAACTTGAAAGCAGCCATGGAAGAAGTTTCTAACAGAACTCTTTCCAGATTTGATGCTTTTACCCAGGAACAGGATAAACGACAGAAAGAATTTGCTGACAGCGTAAAGAATAATTCTGAGCAGCTTGAAGCAGATCTCGGTGTTCTTGAAAATAAAATCGAACAGCTCAAGCAGACTGCAATCGGTAATGTAAGTGAAAAGCTTCAGGTATTTGAAGAAGACTTTGGCCGCGACCTCAAACTCCGTGGTGAAAAATTGAACGACAGTCTCGTTGAATGGAAGAATGAATTTGATTCCAAACTCAGTTCTTTCACAAATGATTACACAGAAGAACGCCGTTCTATCGAAAATGAATACAATGAAGCCCTCAAGTCAAAGCTTGCACTTCTTGCAGAAAAGAACGAAGAACAGAATCAGCGCGTTCAGAAAAATATTGAAGACGCCCAGAAGGCAGTTCAGGAACAGATTCAGGATATTCGTTCCCTCATTACAAACTTCAGTAATGATATGAACGACAAAGTTGAAGATGTAACTTCAAAATCTGATGAACAGTTAAAGGAATCTATTGTTCGTTCTCAGAAAAACTTTGATGATCAGATTGCCAAGGTTCAGAATCAGCTTCTTGAAGACCTCAAAACCTTTGAAGACGGAATCACTTCCCGTCAGGAAACAAGTTCTTCTTCTATTGATGGTGCAATCGCCGACTTTAATACCTGGAAGGAACAGATTCGTCACCAGTTTGAAGAATCAAGAGTTCTCTTTAAAGACCAGCTGGATAATCTTCAGATGCAGGCAAAATCCAAGGTTGAAGACGCAGAATCTTATATTCAAAACGAATACCAGCAGATTATGGAATCAACAACTCATAAAGTAAATGACTTGAGTTCAAATGTTGAAGAATCGGTTGCTTCTTATGAATCCCGCTCAAAAGAAGTTCTTTCAAAGCTTGAAGGTATGTACAAGCAGATGCTTCAGGATACAGAAGAACGGGTACGGGTTCAGAATGCAGATGCAAGCAGAAGTATTCAGGATCTCAAGACCGAAATTCAGGAGGTTTCAGATTCAAATGAACAGAAACAGGCTGAATTCGTTATGAAAATGCAGACAAGTCAGAATAATATGATCACTCAGATGAGCGAAATCGCAAAGGAACTTCAGACTATCCGTTCTCAGATGGCCGTTTACGAAAAGGCAGAACAGATGAAGAAGGCTCTTGATGAAAAACTTGCTCTTCTTGATGAAGATATGTCTCGTCTTGATAATTACAAGTCTGTTGCAGCAGAACTTACCGGTTCATACAATCAGATTCTCCGTATCAAAGATGATGTTGAGAAAAAGTCCCGTGATTTTGAACAGGAAAAGGTAAGGGTAGATAACCTTGCCCAGCGATATGAAAAAATGATGAATACAAGTAGCATTGTTGATGAAAAAATCAAAGACCTCAACAATACTTACGATGATATTCAGCAGATTGAAGTACAGGTTCGTAATCTCCAGGACAGCCTTAATAATATGTCCGGAAGCTACGAAAAGCTTGAACAGAAATCTCAGACTCTGGACAGAGTTAGAAACGACGTTAATAAGTCATTTGAAATGATGCAGGCTCTTGAAACTAGACTTCAGGCATGTCAGCGTCAGGCTGAAACACTTCCTCAAGAAATCAAAGAAGTTCAGGCTAATGTTGATAAGCTCATGCAGAATGCCCCAAGAATCGGAGACGCGGCACAGAAGCTTTCTGGCCTTGAACAGCTCGTTCAGGAAACACGAGAAAATATTGCTCAGCTCAAGTCTGAACGTACCGGTCTTGGAAAAGTTGAACAGCATCTTATGAATTTAAATCAGCAGGTTGATACAAAATTTGAAACTTTGAAGGCTGTTGCTTCGGCTCAGACACAATCTGCTCCAAAAGATGATAAGCATATCAATCCTCAGACACGGGAGCAGGTTAGAAGTCTCAAGCGTCAGGGATGGAAAAACGCAGAAATCGCAAATGCGTTGAAAATTCCTGAATCTGTTGTAGAATTAATACTAGAATTAGGTATTGAATAAATACAACAGAGGTCTTATGAAAAAAATAACTCCCCTTGTTTTAGGTTTGGGATTAATCTGTAATACAGTTTTTGCTCAGACAAGACAAGAAATTAAAGACGGTGCAATTTTGCACTGCTGGTGCTGGTCTTTTAAAACAATTGAAGCAAATCTGGAAGATATTAAAGCCGCTGGTTTTACTTCTCTCCAGACTTCGCCGGTTAATACCTGTGTTGTGGGGGATTACGGTGAACTTAATTTCATGAGTGATGATACAACAGGCAAATGGTATTATCACTATCAGCCTACAGACTGGAAAATCGGTAACTATCAGCTTGGTACAAGTGAAGAATTTAAGTCTATGTGCAAAAAAGCAGATGAATTGGGCATCGGTGTCATCGTAGATGTTCTTCCAAATCACACAACTCCACGCTTAAAAGATATCAGTCCTGATTTAATTGATGCTGTAGGCGGAATGGACAAGCTTTTTCACAAAAATAACGATCACGGAATTAGGGATTATAATAATCGTCTTGAATGCACAACGGCACAAATGGGCGGTTTACCTGATGTTAATACTGAAAATCCATTATTCCAGGCTTATTATATGCGCTATGTTAACGAGCTTGTGGACAGCGGTGTTGACGGTTTTAGATATGATACTGCAAAGCATATTGGGCTTCCGGATGATCCTAAAGATGCTTATTCACCAAAAAATAATTTCTGGCCTATTTTTACCGGAAAAGAAGATATCAATGGAGAAATGCTTCACAATGCAGAAAATCTCTTTATTTATGGAGAAGTTTTGCAGGGAGGTAACTCCCGTGAAGGGGATTACGGCAGAATGTTTCCTGTAACTGCTTCCAGCTATGGTGAAGTTCTCCGTATGAGTGTGCGTCTCGGAAGACTCGGCTGCAAAGGCCTTTCCGGCTGGAAACATCCTACTCCTGACAATATCGTAACCTGGGTAGAAAGCCATGATACTTATGCCAATCGCGGCGAATCAAGCAAATTGACAAACTTTCAGCTTAGAATGGGATGGGCTGTGGTTGCCAGCCGTGATAAAGGGACACCTCTTTTCTTTAACCGACCACAGGGGCCTGAAGCAACTCAGTTTCCTGGTAAAAGCAAAATCGGTGATATCGGAAATGACCAGTTTAAGCATCCTGAAGTTGTTGCTGTAAATAATTTCCGCAAGGCTATGATTGGTCAGGAAGAAGAACTTTTTAATGGTGAAAATACATCAGTTCTCTTTATCAAACGTGGAAACAAAGGCATCGTAATGATTAATGCAAATCCAAACGGTTCAGAAAAAATCTCCATCCCCATGGAACTTGAAGACGGGGATTACCTTGATAAGGCAAACGGAATTAAATTCAAGGTAAAAAACGGCGTCTTAACAGGACGTTTGCCTCACGACAAAATTTGCGTTATTTACTAAGCAGACAGGTACACCATACTTCAACAGCGTCGCCTTTCCCGACGCTGTCTAATTTTTCGCCGGTTTTAGCTTTTACAAAGATTTTTTCATTAGGTTCTTCTAATGTTGCGGCAATTGAATTGATAACTTCCTGTCTTTTAGGGAGAAACTTTGGCTTTTCAAGCTTAATAACGCAATCAAGGTTGATAAGATTCCAGCCCTGTTTTTTTATGTCACCCCAGACAGTTTTTAAAAGCATTTTTGAATCTGCATCTTTCCACTTTGGATCTTCTGGCGGAAAGTAACTACCAATGTCGCCAAGTCCACTTGCGCCTAAAAGGGCATCTGTTATAGCGTGTAAAAGAACATCTCCGTCGCTATGACCGTCTTCTCCCTTTTCAAAATCAAAAGTAACTCCGCCGAGAATAAGTTTTCTTCCTTCTACAAGTCGGTGAAGATCATAACCCAGACCGGTTCTTATTTGAGAGATGTTCATTGTATTTTCCTTTTGATAGTCTTTTGCATAGGTAATTTTGATGTTTTCGGGATTTCCTGGAACAGCTTTTACAGCCCCCTGGTATTTTCCCCATATTTCTGTATCGTCGGTATATTCTTTTTTGTCCTGTAAGGCTGTCTTGTGGGCGTTCAAAAGTTTTTCAAAAATAAAGCCCTGTGGAGTCTGAACTGCAGCCATGGTTTTTCGTTCTAGGTGTTTGGTGATAATTCCGTTTGAATCGATAATTTTTTGTGTGTCTGTGGGAGTTAAATAAGGAACAGCTGCACCGTATTCAATTGTGGCATTGATTGTATTTTGAATTGTGTCCTGAGATACATAAGGGCGAGCCCCGTCGTGAATCAAAACTAAATCCGGGATTTCTGAGAGGCTGTTCAGGTGAACAAGTGCATTATAAACGCTTTCCTGTCGGGAGTTACCTCCGCAGACAAAATCGATGCTTAAATTGTTCAGTTGATTTTTGAGAGATTTGTCTTTTTGGAGGGCCTTTAGGCATTCCCCGTTATCATCTTTTGGAACGGTGATAATTATCTTGTGTGGGGTAAATACCTTTAAGAATGCTTTTAATGCGGTAGAAATGACAGTACCTTCCTCAAGGGGAAGGTACTCTTTTTTGCAGCCCATGCCCATTCTTGTGGAAGAACCTGCGGCTGCCAGAATAAGTGCAATTTTGGAATTAGAAGTCGCTGTCATCGTCTTCGTCAAAGTCATCGCCTGAATCTGCTTCGTTTGAATCATCTGGATCTTTTTCGTCGTCATCATCATCGTCGTCGCGGTCACGCTTCTTTGGATTTACATCATCCATCAAATCGTCGTCTTCGTCATCAAAGTCATCGATGATATGCTTAACCTTTGGAGTTGCTCCAGGAGGTTCAAGCTTTGTGTGGATTCGGCTTTCAACTTCTTTTTCTTCGAGACCCATAGCAATTACAATTTCGTCTGTTAAAAGTTTTTTAGCTGAATCGTAAAGTTTGCGTTCGAGAATTGGTAATTCTTTTACCTTACTGCGGTTATAGAGACATCTAACAATTGCAGCGATATCTGCGATTGTTCCTTTTTTAAGCAAATCTAAGTTCTGCTGGTAACGTAATTTCCAGTCAGAAGTAATTGGTTCAAAATCATCTGAAAGTGAATTAAGTGCTTTTTCTGCTTCTTCTGCAGATACAACAGAACGGATACCGAGTTCTTCTGCCTTTTGAACAGGAACTAAAACAACCATGTCTGAAGCTGGAATGTAAATACGATAATAAAGAAGGTTTGTTCCTTTGAAGCTTTTTTCAAATACTTCTACAATTTTTCCAACACCCTGACTTGGATAAACAATCTGCTGATCGATTTCAAATTTTGTTTCACTCATATTATAAAATTATATCATATTTTAAACAAAAAGTCATTAGAGTTGTATAAATACCTGAAAACTTATATGATAGGAGAACTTAATTAGATTAAATGGATGTGGCACTGTTTTTATAATAGGCAGAGGAATCAAAATAGCGCTGTATCTGTTTACCGTTATTTTGAGGAATCATGGAAAACAATGTTATTATGGACGATGAAATCGTTCCAATGGAAGCACAGGTTTCTTTAGAAGAAAACTGTGCGGGCGAAGAAGAAATTTCCTTCGCAGATTTAGGCCTTGATGAAAACACTTTAAAGGCCGTTGAAAGAAAAGGATTTAAGGTACCTTCTCCAATTCAGGTACTGGCAATTCCAAGATTATTAAACGGAGACGCAAACATTATTGCCCGGGCTCGAACCGGTACTGGAAAAACTGCAGCCTTTGGTTTGCCAATCATTCAGAAAGTAAGCAATGCTTCAAAAGGGACTGTAAGAGCCCTGGTTCTTGAACCAACCCGCGAACTTGCAATTCAGACTTGTACAGAAATGCAGTCATTTACCGGCGGCAAAGGTCCTTCTACCTGTGTTTTATACGGTGGAGCAAGCTATTCTACTCAGATTAAAGATCTTAAGCGTGGCTGCGAAATTGTAGTAGGAACTCCTGGTCGTATTCAGGATCATCTTGAACGCAAAACTCTTGATATCAGCAAAATTGATTACTTTATTCTTGATGAAGGCGATCAGATGCTGGATATGGGTTTTATTGACGACATCGAAGCAATTTTTGCCCAGGCAAATCCTGATGCCCGAATCCTTCTTTTTAGTGCAACTATGCCAGAACCAATCTTAAAGATTGCCGGCAAGTTTATGGGTGATTATGAAATCGTAGAAGAAGAAGGCGTTGTCGATGAACCTCTCCTCATCGACCAGAAATTCTGGGTTGTCCGCGAAAGCGATAAGATTGAAGCCCTTGTCCGCCTTATTGATATTTCACCTGATTTTTACGGCGTTGTATTTACACAGACCAAGATGGACGCAGATCATGTAAGCCGTTCTCTCGATGAAAAGGGCTATGAAGCAGCTGCCTTGCACGGAGATATTGCTCAAACCCAGCGTGAAAAGATTCTTGCACGGTTCAGAAGCAAGAAGACTAGAATCCTTGTTGCAACCGATGTTGCTGCCCGGGGTATCGATATCAGCGGTCTTACACATGTTGTAAATTATTCTTTGCCATTTGACGGTGCTACTTATGTTCATCGTATCGGTCGTACAGGTCGTGCAGGCAGTCAGGGAACAGCTGTAACTTTTGTTGCTCCTCAGGAAACCCGCAAGCTGGGCTTTTTGCGCCGCGCTGTTGCAAAGGCAAGTAAGGGCGAAATGAAGGAAGAATCTATTCCAACTGTAGAACAGGTTCTTGCTGTAAAAAAAGAACGTCTTTTTGATGAATTAAAAGAAAAGCTCGGTCTTAATAAAAATACAGAAGTTGTAGAAGATGCTGAATCGGCTCCTTCTATGAACGACATTGAACAGGCTCCTGAAAATGAAGCTTCCGTAGAAGTGGGCGCTGAAACAGAGCTAGCAGTTTCTTCTTCAAAACTTATCAAGGTTCCTGAACAGTTTGATTTGATGGCAGAGGAACTCTGTAAAGAAGACGATGCAAAGAGCGTTCTTGCGGCAGTTCTTTCTGTAATGTATGGCGACAAACTTGATAAGAGCCGATACGGAAGAATCCAGCAGCATGGAAATCTTTCTGACCAGGTTCGTGTATATGTTCAGATTGGTCGAAGAGACGGTTACAATCCTAAGGGAGTTGCTGATTACTTTAGTAAGATGCTTCATATTCCTGGACGAATGGTTGACCGCATCGATATCAGCACCAACTTTACCCTTGTAAGTCTTCCAAAAGAAGCTGCAAAAAAGGCTCTTGCCCTTGCAAAGAACAATCGTAATGTTCCTCATATGCACATCGATGTAAAGGAATCTGATTTTGGTGGAGATTTTGGCGGAAGGGGAAGAAGCCGTGGCGGCAGAGGCAGTCGTGGTGGTCGTGGAGAATCCTTTGGCTCAAGAAGTGAAGGATTTGGAGGTCGATCAGAAAGAGGTGGCCGTTCTGAAAAATTCGGTAAAAAAGAATTTGGGAAAAAGAATTCTAACCGTCCGAATGTACATGTTCAGACTGAACGTGCACCAAGAGCGGGCAGTGCCGGTCTTTACAAGCAGAAAAAATCTAAAGCAGAAAGATTTTAGGATATAAAAAAATCCCCTGGAGGTGAGAGTTTTCACAACTGTGAGTGTTTCACTTTCAGGGGATTTTTTGTTATAGGATTTATAGAGATTTTATTTTATTTCGTCGCCGCTTGGAAATTTTGCTTCGTGAACATCGCTTGCATAATTGTTGAGGGCCTGTTTGATTAAATCTGCACCGTTGAGGTACTGACGTACAAAGCGCATCTTAAAGCCTGTCATTCCCAGCATATCCTGGAGTACAAGAACCTGTCCGTCGCAGTTTACCCCGGCTCCTATTCCAATTGTTGGAATTTTAACGGCATTTGTAATTTTTTCTGCCAGGGCAGCAGGAATACATTCCAATACGATTGAACAGCATCCCAGTTCTTCTGCTTTTTTTGCTTCTTCAATGATTTTTTCTGCTGCGGCATCGGTTTTTCCCTGCATTTTGTGACCGCCAAAGGCCTGGTAGAACTGAGGTGTAAGTCCGAGATGGCTCATTACAGGAATACCGCTCATTGTAAGGTGGCGGATAATTTCTTCCTGTCCGAAAACGCCTTCGATTTTTACACAGTTTGCACCGTTTACTAAAAGGCGGCCTGCACATTCTGTTGCGTATTCAATTCCTTTGCGGGTTGTTAAAAATGGCATGTCGCTTACAATATATTTGCTTGTTCCATTACGAACGCTTCTGGTATGTTCAGCCATCCAGTCCATGGTTGCCGGTAATGTGGTTGATTCTCCGTGCATTACCATGCTTGCGCTGTCGCCGATGAGAATAAGATCAATGTCTGTCTGATCGATTAGTTTTGCAAAAGTGGCATCGTAACATGTTACCATTGAAAGCTTTTTGCCTTCTTCTTTTGCTTTGTGAAAATCCGTTGTGTTCATAGTACCTGTCCTCGCATTCTGTGCTTTTTGATCAAGTCTAAAAGAGTGTTTGTTTTTAGACAAAAAATCACTGCCTTTCGGTCAATGTTTTCTTCTATATTAATGGTTTAAGATTGTTTTGACTACCATGTTATGACAGGTTCCTGCTGGGAGCCAGTTTAATCTTTCGAAATGGTAGAAAAAAAAAGATTCTGTGATAAAATATTGTTATGAAAAGATTTTTATTCACCATTGTATTTGTTAGTCTTATTTCATCGTTTGTTATTGCGGAACCTAAAAATGCAGATAAGCCACTGCCTTCTGGGCCTAAACCTAAAGACCGGCCGTCGGTTGCCCTCGTACTTGCA
This sequence comes from Treponema sp., assembly GCA_017386165.1. GTDB lineage: Bacteria > Spirochaetota > Spirochaetia > Treponematales > Treponemataceae > Treponema_D. The sequence continues at coordinate 1,028 of JAFNQK010000369.1, read as the reverse complement.
GGTGGTGGTGCCAAAGGGTTTGCTCATTTACCTGTAATTGAATTAATTGAACAGGTTGGAATTCCTATTGATATGGTTGTAGGAACAAGTATAGGTTCGATAATCGGTGGTATGTATGCCGCAGGGTATTCTACGACTGAAATTTTAAAAGAGTTTAATGATGTTGACTGGACACCGATGTTCAGGGATGGGGCTCGTTCTCCTTATGAAAATACTCTTGATAATTACAGTCTGAATCAGAATCTTTTTTCACTAAATTTTGGACTTGATTTATCGATGAAACTTGGAAAGGGGCTTTCAAGCGGTCAGAATGTTTACCAGCTGCTTAAAAATTTGACTTTAAAGTATCCTTCTAATACAAACTTTAACGATTTGAATATTCCTTTTAGAGCTGTTGTAACAGATATGCTTACTGGTGAAGCTCTCGTTCTGGACGAAGGGGACCTTGCTGAAGCAATCAGAGCCAGCATGAGTTTGCCGTCGATTTTTGAACCTGCGGAAATTGACGGATACTATTTTATGGACGGTGGTGTCCGCTACAATCTTGCAATCAACGTTGCAAAAAATATGGGATACGACATCATTATTGCGGTAGATATTTCTCAAAAAGTTCGTGATAATCCGGAAGTTTATTCTTCTAATCCGGCTGTTGCGATGCTTAATACAATTACAATTTCTCAATACACTGCAACACAGGCTATGTATAAAGATGCGGATCTTGTAATTTTCCCGGATATTTCAAAATATGGAACCCTGGCATTTAAGGATGCTGAAAAAATCTATAAAGAGGGTAGTGCAATCTGTGATGAGTATGAACCAAAACTTGAAGAACTCCGCAGAAAAATTTATCCAAATGATTATGATAAGGACGGAAACCGTCTTTCTGAAAAGCAGAGTGTTAAAAAGCGCGGTAATTACAGAAAAAGACCAAATCTTATTCCAACAGAACTTGTTATAAAAGGTGCTCTCACTCAGGATGAAAAGTTTATTCAGAATTCCTTTGATGATATTTTTGATAAAGAACTCAC
>JAFNQK010000368.1 GCA_017386165.1 Treponema sp. | reverse complement strand
TTGATTTTCAGATGCTATTTTGCATTCATTAACCGTCCACTCACCAATTCTCAGGGACAAAATATAAGCGCACTTTTCGGGTTTTTCAGAAACTTTCACTATATTTTAAAGCACTACCAGCCGGGCTGCATCGTTGCGGCCATGGACAGCAAGACAAAAACCTTTAGACATGATTTTTACCCGGAGTACAAGGCGACCCGCAACAAAACTCCGGAAGATCTCCACGCCCAGATTCCAATGATTTCAAGCATATTAAAAGCCCTCGGCATTCCAATCCTTCAGTGCGACGGCTACGAAGCAGATGACATCATCGCCACCGTAGCCCGCCTCTGCAAAGAACAGGGCCGCCCCTGCCGTATCCTTAGCGGCGACAAAGACCTTATGCAGCTTGTAACCGAAACTACCCAGATTCTCAAACCGGACACCGCCAGCGCCTGGAAAGTCACCGGACCTGAAGGCGTCTTTGCAGAATGGGGCGTTCAGCCAGAACAGCTTCTGGACCTTCTTGCCCTTTACGGCGATACAGCCGACAACATTCCGGGTGTCCAGGGGGTCGGAGTAAAAACCGCTGCAAAACTTTTGGGTGAATACAAAAACCTGGAGGGCATCTACCAGAATCTCGACAGCATCAAGGGTGCTATGCAGCAAAAGCTCCGGGACGGCAAGGACAACGCCTTTTTCAGCCAAAAGCTGGTACGCCTCTGCGACACCGTTCCCTGCCCGGAAATCGAGGCCGCCCTCACAACTCACGATCAGACCTTTAACTACTCTGAGGCAGCTAGTCTTCTTCACTCTTATGAGGCCCTTGCCGTAGCCAAGCAGTATGCCGAACTCGCCGTAGAAAACGGACAGACTCAGCCTGTGGACGGACTTTTTGCGTCTCAGAACGCTCTTAACAATAATCAGGACGGGGGAAGTCTCCCCCTCGGCCGAGCCAACAGCTCACCTAGTTCGCCGTCGTCTCAGCCTACCCCCTCCAGCGGGACTCAGACGCCGCCCCGCAACGCCCCGCTCACCTCAGCCCTCGGCGACGACTCTTTCCAGACCGAAGAATCCATTCCTCTCACACAGAACCACGGAAATTATCGTGCCATCACCACCCAAAAGGATTTGCACGACTTTATTCAGGGCGCAATCCAGAACAAAAACGTAGCCTACGACTCAGAAACCGACGGACTGGACACAATCAATGCCCGCATTCTGGGCTTTAGCCTTTCTTTCAAGGCCGGAGAAGGAGTTTATGTTCCTCTTGCCCAGGAACAGAGCCTCTTTGACAACGACAAGCTGACGGTGGAGGAGGCGTTCACAGAATTAAAAGCCCTTTTTGATACTCCAGACCTCACAATCGTTTTTCACAATGCCAAGTTTGACCTTAAAATTCTTGCTAGTAACGGACTATTTGATAACGACATTTCTTATAAATGCAAAATTTATGACACAATGATTGCCGCATGGCTTATCAACCCGGAACGCACCGGCAAAAACGGCTACAGCCTTGAATACCTTGGAGAAACTATACTCCACCTCAAAGGCATCGAGTTTTCTTCTCTCGTTTCAAAAGGTCAGACCTTTATGGATGTACCTCTTGAACAGGCAGTAGATTACGCCGCAGAAGATGCAGACTTTACAATGCAGCTTTATAACAAGCTCAACCCGCAAATCGAACAGAATTCTGATACACAAAAACTTTTGCAGACAGAGCTTGCCCTTCTTCCTGTTCTTGCTAACATGGAACTAACAGGCATTCACCTGGACACAGACTATCTCAACAACTACAACATCGAACTCACCCACGGAATCGAAGACGCAGAAAAAGAAATCTACTCTCTCGTAGGCCACCCTTTTAACATTGCTTCTCCAAAACAGCTTCAGACCGTTTTATTTGAAGAACGAAAACTCAAACCTGGCAAAAAAACTAAAACCGGTTACTCAACAGATACTTCAGTTCTCGAAGAACTTGCACTTTACGACCCGGTTCCAAAAAAGATTCTCGAATACAGAGAACTTGCAAAACTCCAGTCTACTTACGTAGAAACGCTCCCTACTCTTGCAGACAAACAGGGACGCATTCACACAGATTTTATCCAGACCGGAACTGCAACAGGACGCCTTTCCTGCCGTGAACCAAACCTCCAGAATATTCCTGTCCGCAGTGAAGCAGGCCGCAAAATCCGCACCGCCTTTACTGCCCCAGAGGGAAAAGTACTGATTTCTGCTGATTACGCCCAGATTGAACTCGTTGTTTTAGCCCACCTTTCCGGTGACAAAAACATGTGCAAGTCCTTTATCGACGGCACCGATGTCCACAAAGCAACCGCAGCCCTTATTTACGGAGTTGAACCGGATAAGGTTACACCAGAAATGCGTAGAACCGCTAAAACCATCAACTTTGGCGTAATCTACGGTATGAGTGCCTTCCGCCTTGCCAATGACCTTGGAATAAGCCGCACCCAGGCGCAAGAGTTCATTCAGAATTATGACAGCCTGTATGCAGACATTACCCGCTTTAAGACAGAAACCATCGCCTTTGCCGAAGACAACGGTTATGTTCATACAATTTTCGGACGCCGCCGCCCTGTAATCGGTATCAACAGCCGCAACAAGGTAGAAAAAGCCGCCGCAGAACGAGTTGCCATCAACACCCCTGTCCAGGGAAGTGCCGCCGACATCGTAAAAAAGGCCATGCTGGACGTAAATCAGGCATTACAAGAAGCCGACAACGGTGCCCGACTCCTCCTTCAGGTACACGACGAACTTATCCTCGAGTGCCCAGACAACCAGGCAGCCATCACTGAAACCATGACAATCATCAAGAATAAGATGGAAAACGCAGTTTCCCTCAAGGTTCCTTTACGGGTAAGCATCGAATACGGCAAAAACTGGGGGCTCTTCCACTAATGCAAAAAATCATCTGTATCACCGGGCCAATGGCTGCCGGCAAAAATTATGTCTGTTCTCTCTTTGAAAACAAAGGCTGGCTCAGCATCGATGCCGACAAGCTTGTTCACTCTGCGATACAGATTGCCCAGGACCAGATTTTTTCTGCTTTTGAAAAACCTGCCGCAGAAAAAAACATCAATCTCAAAAATACCGACGGAAGCTTAAACCGCAGAGCCCTTGCAAAACTCATTTTCCCGGAACCAGAACTCCTCAAAAAGCAGGAAGATATCGTTTATCCGATTCTCATTCAGGAAACAAAAAAAATCATCCAGCAGAATCCTTCAAAAAACATCATCTTAAACGCAACTGTTCTATATAAAATCCCTGAACTTTTAAATCTCTGCTCACAAATATTCTTTGTAACTGCACCCCGCCTGACAAGACTCCGTAGAGCAAGAAAAAGAGACAGACTTCCGCTGCACCAGATTATTACAAGATTCAAATCTCAGAGAGATCTTTTAAAAAACTACAAGGCATCTGATGTTCCTGTAATAAAAATTTACAATATTGGTCCAAACGCTGCAAAAAAACACATTTTTTTCTAAACCTTTCTTCTGGATTTCCGATAGTCAAGTAAGGGGTCGGGATATCCGGCAAGGAAACAGGATATGGAACAGAAAAGAACTTTATGGATTATTGCTGCTGTAGGACTTTTTTTAGTAGTTGTCCTCGGTGGTGCACTCATGGTAACAGCACCATTTACACACAAAGCACAAACAGTAGCCAGCTCAAACCGCAAAAACGAAAATACAGCTTCAAACGGATGGCTTCCTTTAGCAACAACAAATACCCCTTCACAAGTTGCAGACCAAGCAGAATCAAACTCTGAAGCAAAAGACTTAATCGATGCACAGAATGTTTCTTCAGTTTCAGAAATGACTGTATATGCAGATAACGCAACAATCTACAGTGACAACCTCACAAACAAATCAGAAGCAGTTGCACAGAAAGAACCTGCACAGACAATCATCAACAACACAACTACAATTGATTTGAACGCACTTTCTTCTCTTGCAGCTAATGACAACAAGAAAGAAGTTGCTTCTAACAATACAAATGCATCTGCAAAAAAAGCGGCTCCAAAAACAGAAAAGAAAGAAGAAAAATCTGTTGCTGTTAAACAGCCTGTAAAGAAAGCAGAAAAAACAGAAGTTGCTTCTGTAACAAAAGTTCAGCCAAAGCCGGTTTCAAAGACTGTA
>JAFNQK010000367.1 GCA_017386165.1 Treponema sp. | reverse complement strand
TATCAGACTAGAATAAATTCTATTCTGCGTGAAGCTGTACTTTCACATCAGTAAAAACAAAACGCAACCTAGACTGTTCTAGATTGCGTTATTTCATTTTTTCTCGACCATTTATACGGATTATTGCAATCTGGAACACTCTAAGAACGGCCCATTCCTATATTCTTATCGTTAGTTTTTTCAAGAGTTTTCTGAGCTCTGTATGCTTTATATTCCTGGTCTTTAACCGGCTTTAATGTTTCTACAATTTTTTTAGTAAGTCTAAATGGCTCAAACTCTTTATCAATATCAAGAAGTCTGTTTCCGCCATCTTTCACCTGGTTCCAGACTCCTGAAAAATGATTCTGAATTACATTGCAGGTGCGGACATATTTTTCTTCCTGAAGGTCCTTTATAGCCGTATTCCAATAATTTACATCAGTTTTTATGCGGTTATAATCATTTTCCCATTTTGTGATCAACGAGTTCTGATGGACTCTATAGTCAAAGTAATCTCGATATGATTCTCCATCTGCTGCATAATATGTATGTCCGAAAATATTATGACTTTCCTTTTCAAGCGTAGGTTTTGAACCAAGACCATTAAGCTTCCTTTTATCCATATCCCTTTGTTTTACAAAAAGATCAATAATAGGTTTGCTCTGCATTTTTACCCATTTTGCCCTAGCCTTCATTTCTTCGCTTTTAAGAATTTTGCCATACTCTCCTACTGCATTATCAACATAAGAATATCGCTTTTCATAATTCTCCATGAACTTATTCCATTCAACCGGTGTCATATCAACAATTCTGTGATAAAGCTTAGTATCTTCAATTCTGAATTGCTTCTGTTCAGGAATGGCCGGTTTCTGTTCTACTTTCTGAGTCTGTTCAGCTTTCTTTTGTTCCTGAAGATTCTTAAGTTCAAGTTCTCGTTCATTTACAGTTTTCTCCTGGAACCTGAATACCTTGAATATTCTGAGTGGAGAATTTGCAATAATTTCTGCAGCCTTCTCTTTTATCTTTGTGAAAACTTCCTTTATTTTCTTTGCCCATTTAGCAAGACTAAAACCTGATACTTTCTCTCGAACATCTTCAAGATCACTCTGCTGCTTTTCATTCTCGGAATCAAAAACCTCATTTTCCTTGCGGTTATGGAACATTTCAATTTTTGAAACAACTAGAAGAGCATCATCTGTATGTTCGTATTCAAGTTCTGAATACATGGTCTGATCAATGACAATTTTGATTTCACTTTCTTTTTCATTGCCATATTTAATGTCCTCAAAGATTGCAAGTTTTTCAGCTTCTTTCTGAACAACTTTTCTACGAGGCTCAAGAACTTCGTTACGATACTTATTGAGATTTTCAAGAGTTTCAATTTCCATAATTTCTTTACGGATTTTCTCAATCTCCTGCTCTGTTCGTTCAGATTCTTCAATCTCTTTGATGAGACTATTACGTTCTTTAATGAGTTTCTGATATTCAGGATCATCCTTAAGAGTAGCTTCAAGTTCTTCCTCAGAAACATCCATTTTTGAAAAATCAATCTGTGCTTCTGGTTCAGGATCTCTTTCTGCAGACAAGTCGGCCACTCCTGAAAGAGTTTCTTCAAAATTGATTTCATTGTCTGACAACATAGGATCTTCTGCTGCAGCATTCTGTTCAAGTTCAGTTGTCTGAGAATTCACTTCTGCAGCTTTTGCATCTGCCTGGTTCTGTTCACTGCGATATTTTTTTCGCTTTGTTTCTTTGCCTTTCTTGGCCATTCTGTGAGCTTTTCCCATGTGCTGCTGAGCTTCACGGTCCAGTTCCTGGAACTTCTTTTCAAAACGTTCGATGCGTTTTTTGTTTGGTTTTTCCTTAGCTTCTTCTTCATCAAGCCAGAGGTCAACCTCTTCTCTTTGTTCAGGAAGAGTCTTTTCGCTTATATAAATCCATTCATCAGGATGTTCATCATAAAGTCTGTTCAAGACTTCCCTATGCAATTCATCCTGATTTTCATAGTCATTCTTTATTTCTTTTTCAATCTGATCATATTCTTCCTTATGTTTTTCAATGAAAATCTCATCAAACATAAGATTGTTTTCTTCTGCCCAGGATCTGCGGATTACTTCCTGCCAGTAGGTATGATCATTGGATTCACGGTCTTTAGTAGTCCATCCGGTTTTATCCATTTTTCGAGTTGGGATTAAAAGATGTGCATGGTCATTACTGTTTGAAGTTCCATCCTCTTCAACATGTCCGTGATGTTCCGAAACATCAACACTAAGTCCCCTGCTCGTCCAGTTTTTTTCAATCCATCTTTCAAGAACTTTTCTATTCTGTTCAGGAGTAAATTCTGACTGATAGGCTAAATCAATTGCCCTGGCAAATTGAGAGTTTTTTCTGTTTTCTTTTTCTTCAACAAGATTCCAGAATTCGCCGTAATCATCACGGCCCTTTTTGTCCTTTTGGACCTCTGCCCAGTCAGGATGATCTGCAGGCAGATAACGATGATTATAGACTGCCTTGTCCTTATGGTAAGTATGATTCCATTCAAGGCCAGTTGTTCGGTCATAGACACATGATCTTGTGTTGTAGGCACAAGCTGCAGTCGCATCTTTTCCGCCGGATCTTTTTACAATTTTTCCACAAAAATGATAAAGCATTTGAACCTCCACAAAAGATAAAAGTAGGTGTCGGGAGTCCGAGATTCCTGACGCAAGTTTCCAAAGAGGAAGGCTCTTTGGTCCAGAGGAGATTTTCAAGCGAAGCAGAACGGCGGCCGCAACAACCGGCCAGAGTGATGCTGAACGCAGAAAATCGTGAGGGTGGATAACCCTCTAGGGTCTTGGGAAATAACCCCAAGTCGCTGAAAGCCAGGCCATTTTGTCTGGAAAGTCCTTTTGGGGACTTGTAAGACTGAACCGGCTGGAAGCGAAATCTAGGCGCGTGGGAGTGAATTGCCAAGGGCAAGAGACCCCCACCAAAACCCCTTGCGGGTTTTGACTGAACAAACTATTTTAGGAAAGCAAAGCGAGACTAAAATAGTTTGTATCAGTGCGCCTTTATCTAATTTCATTAGTTAAAGGGTCTTTTATAATATACTAAGATATTTCTAAAACGGCAAGAAAACAGAATTGTTGTTCTTCATTTTTGCAAAGAAAAGCATTATATTATTAGTGATGGCAAAACTTACTGATGAACAAATTGACAAGCGGATTGAAGATTACAAACAAGAAACAAAGTTCCGTGAAGTCCAGAAAAAACGCAAGAATCTCAGAAAAGAACAGCTGCAGAAAGATGCAAAAAGAAAGGCCGAAAACAAAATAAAATATATTTTGGGTGGAATTATTTTAAGCATCTGGGGATATAAAAAAGTTTTCCAGTTGTTTGAAAAAACAAAAAGTCTCCGGCCGCAGGACCTGGAAGCGATCAATAAGTTCAAGGAACTATTTGCTGCAGAAATTGAAGCTCAGGATAAACTGATAGAACAAGCAAAAAAGGAGAATCAAAAAAATGCCGAAAGCAATTAAATATTACAGTGATGAAGAACTCGAACAGAAACTAAAGGAACTTGAAAATCTAAAAGCTCAGCGAGAAAAAGAAAAAAAGGAACTCCTGGACCGTGCAAAAATCGCCTACATGGATAAGCTCATCGCTGATAAAAAAAATGATTCTCAGTTCAATCAGGCAATGAATCAACGCATTGTAAAAATGATTGAAGGCCTGACTTCAAGAAAGGACAAAGAAACAAAAAAAGCCTTAGAAGAATTTCTAAAGCTTTTCCCAATTTCCAATAACTAAAAAAAATTATCTCTCGAACTTTTCTTGTTCCTCACGGATTCGAAATTTCTTTTTGGTTTCCCACGCAATTACATCATAAGAAAGCTCGTCATATTCCTTACGTTCTTCCGGAGTCAAACTTTCATGCAGAATAAAAGTCTTGTTATCAAGATCCTGAATGCGTCGTTTTTTTTCTGCAATCTCTCGTGGCGGCCGGCCGCCAAATTTTCCGTTTGCTTTTGAAGATACTGCTTTTTTGGGAGAAGCTTTTCCTCTGTTCTGATAAAGAATCTCATTTGCAGACTGCAGGGATACCATTTCTCTTGCAATAGCTTCTGCCTGATGGAAAAGCTGATCCAGTTTTTCACTATCCACATAGATCCGGCTCTTCCCTTTCGTCATATCATAAAGTGTCTCAAGTCTGGCCCTAAGCTGATCCGTTTCCTTTGCAAGATTCTCAATATGGCCGTCCATCATCTGTTTTACTGATTCCATAAATAAAATTGTAACCTATTTATATAGGTTTCTCAACATAAAAACAAATAAAGATCAGTTCAAAAAATGAACTGCAGAGTCCAAATTCTGAACTAAAACAGTTCAAAATTTGGACCCAATAATAATTTAAATAATAATATAAATAAGCTGCTGCAAAATCTAAAACATTAAATCTATATATTTAGGTTTCTCAGAAATAAAAATATGTCTGAAAATCAGACAAGGGGTGTCCGGAATTCAGACATACCCCCGTCCGAAAATCGGACCCAATAATATAGCTAATAATATATTTAAAAAGCAGCAACAGCAGCTCTTTTATTTATAACTTAAATATTTAGGTTTTTATGATGATTTTTCAGAACATGGTATAAATTTTTCATGAGGTATTTTTCTGTCATTTTGAAATCTGTTTGATATATCCTGGGGAAGTGTCCCCAGACCCCACCTGCCGCGGTGATGCTTTGCATTACTCTTGGCCTACATGATTATTTTTAGGATTTTTAAATTTCTTAGAAAACTTGAAAAGAAACTTCCATAACGTTCTTGAAGGCTCAGGTGGTGAATTAGGCAAATTCCGCTCCCTCGTACTAACTTCAAAATGACAAGTTAAGAAGCGTTCTGAGAGTTGAGAACATGCCAGAAGGATTTCATAACGTCCTCGTTAGGACAGTATGGAGCCATCAGGCGTCAATCACCTTACCCCCCTTCGTGATTGGCAGACATAACTTTATCGGCTAAGGTTTAGCCGCAATGCTCAGCGCTTTATGCCGTTCTCCGCACGCTGTTAAGAAACTAGATTGGATCCAGGTAGCGTAAGGGATACTCCTCGCCTTGTCGTTAGGATCAAATACATACTTTTAAGATTTCTGTCAGACCAGGTCCCACCCTGCCCTGCTAATTCCACCACCCATCGCATTGTTCCCCTCTGTGGATGTTCTGAAGCTCGTTTCCCCGACGGTCTGATGTGGATAAGAAACTTGCAGCTGCTTCTTATAGCGTTTTCTGCAGCCTTTCTGTCAGTCTCGTTTCGCTATTACGGATTCCCCTGGCAGAAAATCATTGCAGACATAATAGCAAACGAGTTTTTTGAAAAAATTGAAAAGTTTTGCTTAATAGGTTTTAAACGCTTTAAAGGTATTAGGAATTTTAGAAAATTCTAAATCCTTATAAGACAAGGACTTACGAGGGGTAAATTTATTTTTTGCGCATTAGGTTAGGTCCGTTTGCGCATTAGGTTGGGTCTTTTTGCGCATTAGGTTGGGTCTTTTTGCGCATTAGGTTGGCTCCTTTTTTGACTTTTTTTTCCTTCTTTGCATCGATTTTTTCTTTTCTCAATTTCATAATATCATCAGGATAATCAGCCATTTCATATTTGATGTAGCATTCCTTTAATGCTGCATAGCCATATCCCTGAATCTGCTCGTCTGTAAGCGGACTTCGTTTTTTATTACACCATTCCCAATCCTGCAGAATTTTCATGTCCTTTAAGTAATCCATTGTTTTTTCCAATGGCTCAATAATTCGGTCATAATAATGGCGGTTTGTCTGTCTTACAGTCTCAAAAGAAGGTATATCTGATACAGATTCCAGGAGCTTTTCAAGACTGATCAAACCTTTATTGGATTTCCAATAATTCTCGCTATACATTACCGACAGTTTATTTGTTACAGATAATGCATTTGGGTAACGCATTACATCAATTCCAAAGGCTCTGTTTGGGAAATATGTAATGTAGTTGCGTTCCACAAGATATTTAACCAAGTCATAGTTCAAAATAAAGAAGTAATTCTTAGATCTTTTTATAAGACTTTGCTCAGTTCCTTTTCCTGAAAATATTTCCAATGAGTATTTTTTTACAGTTTGGTCCTTCGGATTAAACTCCTCAAAATCCAATGTGATATTTTTAAGAGTCTCGTAATACTCTTTCAATCTCTGAACGGCCTTCTTACGATCAGGAACACCGAAAGAAGAAATAAAATCATCAAGATCAAGATAAACTTCCCTACTCTCTTTGTTTTCAATCTCTGAAACATTAGTTTTTACGCTAATATCCTTTGTGTATTTACATAGGATGTTGTAGAAAAATAAAATCGATTTTCCCAGGCTAGAAGAATTATCAAATTCCTTTACGGTAACTTTTACATCTTCACTTGTGAAAAGCTCTCCTTCGTTTACTTCTGGATGATAAGTAAACTGTGCAGTAATGGCCCTGCTCGATGTTGGAATCTTTGCAAGCTCATTAGTTCCTTTAGCGTTAAGCATTGCATTATAATTCTCATCTTCTTTGGTTGGAGGAATAACAATACCGTCTTGTCCTACACTAATATTTTTCTTTGACATTTATCCCCCACTTGTTTTTGCCATCTCTCTCAGGATATTTGAAATTTCCGTATTTAGTTCCATCCGGTCTCATATAAGCAAGTTGCCAATCAGGATTATCAAATAATTCAAATTCCATCAGGTTATTCAATATTACTTCGTAATTGCTGCACCAGGTCAAAATCAGAGAATCAAGATGACTCAAAATTGCAACTTTTTCAGTAAGCTTCAACATTTCAGGATCAAGCCGCCATTCGTTCAAGTCTATTTTTCTAAAACAATTGATTGTGTTTTGGAATGCCGTGTATTTTTCCAGTTTGTCTACAAGATTATTAAAATAAGCCAGTTTTTCTTGAAGCTCTGTCATATCAAACATGTAGCATTTCATAAATGGCAAATGATAGGCTTTCATCAATATAGCAATTAAACTATTTACAGCCATCAAACCTCTTACTGCCTGATGACATAAAGCATAATTACATTTTATCCCTTCAATATTTTCTGGGACATTGTAAAAATTCTTGAATGTCAGCAGATCCGTTGCATCCATATTTTTATTACGTTCTAATGTTTTTTCGGCTCTGATAATTTCCTCTAGCGACAATTCGATACCAAGAAACCAACGAAAAAAAGCATAATTATAACTTTTTGCCTGCTTTGACAGATTTGTAATAAGGTTTCCAATCTGTGTCATATAATAAAAATCATCATATTCCGGTTTTGTGAGTTCATTGCTTTTTCTTGTAATCTCTGCGGTGCTTACTCCTTTAGTTGCCTTTCCAGATTGAACGGCCGCGAGCATTTTTAATAATTTTATTCCTAATTCTTCACCGGTCATAATTCAAAAAATCCCTTAAAACGAGCTTCTGCGTCTTAGACGTAAATTACTCTATTTCTTCTGAATTCCCTCTAAAAAGGGCCTTCTAGGGCCTCTAACGGCCTATTTATCGACCTACTCTAGCCGACAAAGTTTTTCTAAAACCCGATTCCCTGATCTCAATATTTCCGTCTGCTATTTCAGACAGAATATAATCAAAAGTCATTCTTGAACCCTGAGCAAATGAATATCCGGCACCACCGAAAACTTTTTTTAGTTCTTCATACATAGACTTACTCATGTTGAAGTTTACGGCCTGTGTCTCATTATTCCGTTCTTTTTTTGTCTGAGTTTCTTTTACTTCAGTCATGTCCTGAACAACAGTAAGTGTATTCTTTAAAGCTTCTGTTGCAGCTTCATTCATTACGTCTTTATTTGATTTTATAGTTCCTTTAGCCATACATAACCTCGTTTCTTTATTTTTCAATATCAGCAACTATCTGATTCAATGCTTCCTGTGTTTCAGGCTTCATTCCCAATTCCTGCAAGGCAACACACTGTAATTCAGCTTTCTTAAAACCTTGTTCCATCGGAACCAAATATTTTTTGCTTTCCAAAGCCATGATTCCTGGCAGTAAGGCTTTCTGCACAGCTTTGCTTTTCTCATACTGATTAAAAATAATTTTGTCGCAGATAGGAGTCTCTTTTCTTCCACGCAATTCCTTTAAATCGATGTAAAAGTTTACCATTCCATCAAGTGATGACTTTGCGATCTGCAGAACCGGGAGAACTTCATCCGATGCCTTTATATATTTTTGAGTTGCTTTTGAGAGTGAGGGTGGTGTATCGAAAACAAGATAATCAAAACCTAATTTCTGAGCATCCTCAACAAGATAATCCACAACATCATTTCTTTTTTCATCAAGAACACCTGAAGTGTTCCACTCAAACAACCGGCCATTTGCAAGTCTATCCTTTGATGGGATTATGTAGAGGTTATCGTAGTTTGTTTTATAAATACAATTTTCAAGGCCAATCGAATCGTTATACAAAAAATCAGCAAGTTCATTTTCAATGGTTCGCTTATTCAAAAACTGCTTTGTAAGGTTAGCCTGAAAATCTGTATCAACCATCAAAACTTTTTTTCCCTTGATCACAAATTCTACAGAAATTGCTCCTGCCAGAGATGTTTTTCCAACACCACCTTTGTTATTGTAAATGCAGATTGTTTTCATACCCTCAGAATTTCCTTTTTTACAAAATAAAATTTAATAGTATCTTAATAGTAACATACTATTTATTTAATTGCAATTATAATATATTATTACTATCGTCTTTAATAGTGTTAATAGTATTTTAATAGTAATTTACTATTAAAATACTATTGCAAAAATACAGACGCAAATAACGGGCTTTTAAGAGGGGTTTTTAAATAAAATCGACAAATTACTCGACCGATGCATTTTGAAGCGATTCTGGGCCGTTTTTGAGTTTCCGCAGCATCTCTCCTATATACAAACACAGTCTCCTATTTTCAATGACAAAATAGGAGACTTGCCGTTTCTACTGCAGAGTTAATTCTAAAAATGCTAAAGCTTGCCGTAAAAAATAAAACTGCCAACATACCGAATGAAATATAGCCAAATCACCGAATAACCGCTTGCTTAAGGAAAATAATTTCCAAAATCTCCTATTGTTAATACCACGCTCCTACTTTTTATGCTATAATAGGAGAGATAGGAGAATAATAGGGGAATGCGAACTTTTGATTATTCAAAACTGAACTGCATCATTGATAATGAAATCATGGGCTACATTGCCAAAATACATGAATACAAAGGCAGGCAGCAGCTTTTCATCAGCCAGAAAAAAGAGAAACTAGAAAAACTGGTTGAAATAGCAAAGATTCAAAGTACAGAAAGCTCTAACAAAATTGAAGGTATTGTAACTACAAACACTCGAATCAAGCAGCTGGTCCATAGCAATAGGTGTTTCAATTGGACTGAGAGGTTCAAAAAGAACGTTTGAAGTTCCATCTGGGAGATTTGCAACAATGTAATTCTGAGTATTTTTGAACTTTCCTCCAAAATCAGGATTTGAATACTGATAAAGATATTTATGTAGTTGCAGAATGTAGCTAGGGGTGATGGGAATGTATTCAAAATTTTCGTGAATTATATTAAGAACATCACGATAGCCCATAATCTCTTTTTCATCTCTGTTTTTTGGAGCAGTTTTTTCCTGGACCAGCTGCTTGATTCGAGTGTTTGTAGTTACAATACCTTCAATTT
>JAFNQK010000366.1 GCA_017386165.1 Treponema sp. | reverse complement strand
GGGAAGAGTTCATGCCACGCGGTGTTACAAAAGAAAACTTCGCTGACTTTGAAAAATACTACGATGAGGATGTTTTTATTGCAGCAGGTAAGAGAATCCGTAATCTTGTTCTTGCGGCAGATAAACTGAATGTAACAGAACGCACAAGAAAGATAGCAGAAATTTTCTCTTACTTTAGGAATCCAGACAAAGAAACGGTTTTGACTCCCTGGCGTGTGGTGAACATGCACATGGGTGACTGTCTTGGCGGTTGGTCATTCTTTGATAAGGATTACGAAAAGTCTCTGGGCGAAAATGAAATGCCGCACTTTATTGATGTAAAAGATGTGACAGAAAAAACGATTGGAAACAGCGAAGCAACGATTCTGGAAATTAACTCAAAGACAGGTCTTTATCCGCTTTACTGTGCCTATTCGATTTTCAGGGCAAAACAGAGCCTGCATCCACAGATGGCAGAAAATGCACTTTGGCAAGAGACAATCACAGAAAACATTTTTGTAATCTGTAAAACTCCAATGGCAAAAGCAATTACGCAAAGAACTCTCTGTGGCTTTACAAACACAAAAATCAACGCTCACGCTTTTGACCATCTGGTAAATGATTTGAAGAACAAAAGCGACTCATTCATAAAAGACGTAACATCAGAAAACTTCTGGAAAAAAGGAAATGGAAAAATGGAATTTGACGCAATCGTGGGAAATCCGCCTTATCAGGAAATGGACGGAGGGTATGGAGTAAGTGCATTACCTACATATAATTTATTTGTTGAAAACTCAAAAAAGATAAAACCAAATTATATTTCAATGATTATGCCCGCACGTTGGTATGTAGGTGGACGAGGGCTAGACAGTTTTAGGGAAAAAATGTTATCTGATAATAGTCTTTCTGAATTATTTGATTACCCAAAAGCGACTGATTTGTTTCCCACTGTAGATATCGCGGGTGGACTTTGTTATTTTTTATGGGATAAAAATAAAATTACTGATAAGTGTTATATAACAAATATAGTAAATAATAAAAGATTTTTTGCAGACAGAAAACTTAACGAGTACAACATCTTTGTCAGATTTAACCAGGCAATTCCAATAATTGAAAAAGTATTAAAAACATCTTCAAAAACTTTGGAATCAGTTGTTTCTTCTCAAAAACCGTTTGGTCTAAGAACAAATTATGAACCTAAGGAATCGGGTATTCCTTGTTGGTTTATTCAAAAAATAGGAAGAAAATATGCTGCAAAAAAGGATGTTGAAGACACTAATAATATTTTGAATAAATGGAAATTCATAGTTCCTCGGTCTCCAATCGCAGGACAGACTGATTTTACAAAACCTGTGGGTTTTTATTATGATGGAAATACGAGAATTGCAGCTCCTGGTGAATGTTGTACAGAATCTTTTATTGTCTTAGGTGCATTTGATTCAGAAGTTGAAGTTCTAAATTATAAATCATACATTTTAACAAAAACGGTACGATTTTTGCTTTTGCAGGCTGTTGTATCTCAAGATGTGTCAAAAAAATGCTTCTGCTTTGTTCCAGACTTAGAAAAGTATGACAAATGCTACAACGATGAAATGCTATGCAAAATGTGGAACATTACAGATGAAGAATGGAATTATATCGATTCAAGAATCTGCAATATAAAGGGGTAAGATGAGATTGCGTTAGCAATCTCGAATCCGTGTGGTAATTTTTGCAAACAGCGACATCGACTGGAGCAAGTCGATTCCGGAAATTGACAAGCAGCTTTACAGGAAGTACGGTTTGTCCGAGGAAGAAATCGCATTCATCGAAAAGATGATTAAGCCAATGGAATAGAAGTTCCTTAAAGGATTTCTTGTTATCGCTAAGCTGTTGCAAACTGTCTCCGCCTAGTGTTACAGACTGTCTCGCGGGCGTGGAGATACTCTGTCTCCAAAAAATGTATTTCACAAAAAGTGAATAAATATTGACATATAAAAATAAAAATGATATATTATAAAAAAGAACTTTTATTGACAGGAGAACAGGTATGAATGCTTTAACTGAGTATGGAAAGATTTTAAGGCACTACCGCATTGACAACCAGATTTTGCTTGCAAAAATGGCAGAAGATTTGAGTTTGTCTCCGGCATATCTCTCGTCTATTGAAACAGGAGCAAGAAGTATTCCTGTTGATTTGACAGAAAAAATATGCCAAAAATACGGTTTTGACGAAGTAATGAAGACTGCACTTATGAAAGCAGAAGCGGAAAAAAACAAAGCTTTAACCGTTAATTTGGAAGGGGCTAGTAGTGAAGCAATCGATGCAACAGTAATGTTTGCACGTTCTCTAAAAAACTTTTCCGTAAAAGAACTAAGGGAGATTTGCGAGAAAATGAACGAACACAACTAATGAGGTAATGAAATGACTTTAGATGAAGACTACAATTTAATTGTTGTAAAACCAAAGAGCCGAAAAGATATTGAAAGGGCTGCAATGAAAGTACGTGAATTTCTCAAAATAGCAGAAAATGTTCTGTACATTGAGGTTATTTCAGTTTTGGAATTTCAGCTGCAATCATTCTTTAATGATGATGTAACATTCTCAGTTCCAGATGAATGGTATAGAGAAGAAGAAGCTTATTACGATACTCAAAAAAATGTGATTTTTATTCGCTCTGATGTTTATGACAAGGCGGCTAAAGGTGATGGAAGGGCTAGATTTACCATAATGCATGAGATTGCACATTATATTCTGTTTAAAGTTTGGGGATTTCCTTATAAAATTCCGCTAAAAAATATTACAACTATGACAGATGCTACTCTAAAGTCTATGGATCCTGAATGGCAGGCAAATACTTTTGCAGGTGCTTTTATGTGTAGCAAAGAATATGTAAAAGAGCTGG
>JAFNQK010000365.1 GCA_017386165.1 Treponema sp. | reverse complement strand
GAACGTTCTCTCGATGTAATATGATCTACCGTATTATCCTGGGCATCCGCCATTTCCTCTTCGACAAAGGCTGGAAGAAATCATACAGGGCCGACGTCCCTACCATCTGCGTGGGCAATGTCTCCGTGGGCGGCACGGGCAAGACCCCGCATACCGAAATGATCCTCCGCCTGCTCCTGCACAGTGACGAGTGGGCCTATTCCGATATCGCCGTCCTTTCCCGCGGCTACAAACGGAAATCCAAAGGGTTCCAGAAAGTGGGCCGGGACGGAACGGCACTCCAGTTCGGCGACGAGCCCCTGCAGATTGCCAAGAAATTCCCGTCCGTGACAGTCGCCGTGGCATCCAAAATATAGGTTTTCTTTGAATCCAATCGCTTTTTAGCAAAATATCCAACCTCACTATCAACAAAATAAGGTCCCGTTTCTTCCTCTATTACATAAATATTATAGCCCTCAAGGTCACCAAAACCGTAATAATATCGTTCTTTATACAAAAATCTATAAGTATCTTCATAAAACTCCCATTCACCATACCAGTCATCTTCTGTATAAGTTCCTTTCTTTCCATCCAATTCATTTGCAGGTGTTCTCACCGTCGGAGTACACCCCAAACAACATGCTGCAAGCAACAAGCCGCACATCGAAGCCAAATAAGTTCCATACTTCTTTTTCATTTTTAATATAAACTCCTGTTATTTAATTATTTCTTACAGTATTGCAAATCCCCCTGCGCTTGTCTATTGCACAAAAAAGTAAACAAACCGCAAGTTATATGTTACGCTTAAATTAAGGGGGAAAAAATGAACACAGATATCAAAGTGCCGTACGCCAAAATTGGAACTAGAAGCAAAACCCTTGTTCTCTTGCCAGGATTGTTTACCCGTAGTCTCATGAGCTTTGTTCCTGCAATCACAGAGCAGTACAAATTGTTTTTAGATGAATACACAATCTACTTTTTTGACAGAATTGAAAATCCACCTCAAGGCTACACACTTTTTGACATCGCGGACGACACACTTTCTGCCATAGAGCAGTTGAAAATTACAGAGGCCTGCGTTCTCGGTGTTTCTGCCGGAGGAATGGTTGCTCAGATTATCGCCTCTAAACGTCCCGACCTTGTAAAAAAGCTGGTTCTTGCGTCCACAACCAGCCGCGTTTCCCATCTTACAAAAAAAATTATCTCAGAATGGGCGACCCTGGCAAAAAGCGGAGAACTCCAAAAATTAAATCAAAGCTTTGCCCAAAATGTCTACACCCCTGATTTTTATAAGAAATATGAAGAAGCAATTCTAGCCAATCTAAATCAATCGACTCCACAGGATTTAATGCATTTTTCTATTTACGCCGACGCAGTTTCTAATTTTGATTTTACAGACCAGCTCAATTCCATTAAGGCGAAAACTCTGATTATACACGGCAACCTAGATAAGCTTTTCAGCAAAACCGATTCTGAGCTGATTGCCTCCAAAACCCAGGTTGCAATCCTAGAGTTTGAAAATTACGCTCACGCCGTTTACGACGAAGCCCCCGACTTTTTGCCCAAAATTTTTGACTGGCTCCAGCAGTAATAAATAAAAGCAATTGTCCACATTCTCCCTATTTTGTTATACTCAAAGAAATCAATTTTAGGAGAAACCTATGCCACATATTACTATTCAAATGTACCCTGGACGGGACGAAGATACTAAAAAAAGACTCGCTGACGCAATCCTTGAAACAGCCTCAAAAGAATTAAACCGCGGAAAAGAACATTTTTCTGTAAGCATTGTTGATGTTCCTCAGGACGAATGGAAAGAAAAAGTTTACGACAAAGTTCGCGCCGACAAAAACACAATCATCCAGCCTGGATACGATATGTAATTAAAAGGAACAATCATGAAAAAGTTTATAAAAAAATTTTCTGCTGCCAGTTTAAGTGCAGCACTTTTGTTTGGATTTTCTTCCTGCATAAAAGAAACAGAAAACCCTAATTTTCCATCCAACCTTGAACAGTGGTCCGGCGACCAGAGCTACACCAGCCCAATCGCCTTACCATCACTTCAAAATCAGAGCACAAATCTTGAAGCAAACTGGTGGAAAAACTCTGCCTTTTACCATATCTGGATTAAAAGCTTTAAAGATTCTGATAATAACGACTGCTCAAAAAACTGCGGCGATTTTAAAGGAATCCAGGACAGCCTTGATTACATCCAGAACGACTTGGGATGCGACGCCATCTGGCTCAGCCCTTTCTGGGACTGCGCATATAAAGGAAGCACAAATGCCTCATCCGCATCCCTCAACATGCACGGCTACGATGTTGTCGACTTTTACAAAGTAAATCCATATTTTGGAACCGGCGACGATGCCACCAGCGAATCTGCTGAAGAGGAACTTTTGAGCCTTATCGATGCCTGCCACGCTCGCGGAATGAAAATCATCTTTGACTTTGTTCCAAATCATACCTCAAATCAAAATCAGTGGTTTATCGACTCAGCTAACGGCGAAAACAATAAATCTTCCTGGTATGTATGGAACAGCAAGGCGCTTGACTGGAAGAATAACTACAACGGTTCTGCATGGTATCAGTACAATAATAAATACTACTACGGAGCCTTTACTCAAGATATGCCAGACCTTAACTATCGCAACTACGAAGTCCGCGCCGAAATGAAAAATGTCGTTAAATACTGGCTCAACAAGGGTTTTGATGGTCTTAGAATCGATGCCGTTCGCTACTTAATCGAAACTCCTGACACCCTT
>JAFNQK010000364.1 GCA_017386165.1 Treponema sp. | reverse complement strand
GAAAAAAATAATAAAAGTTCTTATGTGGGGATATCCAAGGGCGAAAATTCATAGGAGTATGACATATATTATTAATATTACGAATGCCATTGAGACTTTGGCTGAGTTTTTTGGAAACTTGTCTGAAAGAGGTATAAATGAAATTTGGCAAATAATGAATGGTGTAAGTGGTTTGGGTATAGCTACAATGTCAAAACTATTATATTTTTTTGAAGTTTCTTTTGAAGGAAAAAGATGCCTTATTTATGATTCCAATGTAATAAGTTTCCTGAATCATGATGATAAAAAATTGACTTTGTGCGAGGATTGTTACGGCGAATACCTTATTCTTAATAGTGATTTAAAAGCAAAATTAAAAGATTTCGTAATAAAAGCTTGGGAAGCTACAGATGACTGCTACTTTAAATATCTTGGTTTAATGAATGATTTAATGCTCCAGTTAAAAACGGATTCAGAAAATGATTTAAAAATAAAAGAAAAAATACAAGGAAAAAGTGATAAAGAAATAGAGGAACAAATAGAATTGTATATGTTTAACAAGGGTAAAGATTTAGGAGGCGGGGAAGAGAAAGACAACGAAGCTGAGTAAAACATAAAATAAAAACATGAAGTGTTCGGAACCCCAACATTTCCGGACACTTCTCCACAAAAAAATCCTCAAAAAAACAAAAATAATTAGAAATTTCTCCCTCTTTTTTACCTATATTAAACTGTGCCAAAAATTTAAAACTCTTCACTCATTATAAAAAAAATCTCAGAAAATACTTAACGATTTTGTTTTTTGCGCTATATATGTAATGTAAAACTACAAGCAGAGGTAAAAAATGAGCAGGCCAATAATAATATTCAGTGCCAAAGATCTTTCAGAAAAAGAATTGCAGGAAGTCGCAGCCGGATATAAAAAATGTGCAGGCTATTGCAAAATGAAGCTTGAAGAAATAGAGGCATACAGAGATTATGTAAAACAGGGAATGTACTCGTACGAAAAACTGGCAAGTGAAAACAAAGAAAAGATTATCTTTCCTCCCCAACCGTCCGAATCGCTTATGGATTTTACCCAGTTTGCCGCAAAGCAGCTTAGAATCAAAATGCAGAAATCAGAAAAAAATTAACGGTTTTATTTTTCTTGCTATATATGTAATGTAAGTACAAACAAAGTGGAGGTAATTTTATGGCATGGACACGTAGAAGTTTAAGGCCAATCATCAGACCTAAGACTAAAACCTTAAATGAAGCTAATCCTGTTGACTGTAGACTTTTTGCCTATTATCTGTACGAAATAATAAAATACAAGCACGAATTCTATTCTGACGATGAAGACGATGATGATTTTGTCTTTTTTTCATATTTTCTTTTTGTAAAGCTTGCAAAAAAACTCGGTCAGGAAAAGGCAATAGGGGCTTCCCTTGAAAAAACAATTGCAAGTTTTGAAAAGTACGGAAAGCTTCATGTTGATGAAAAAATAATAAACAGACCATTTTGCGGTTCGGAAGTGCTGTGTAAGTACAAGGAAGACCGCAATGTTGAAAACTTGTGTTCGAATAGGTTTGACAAACTTTCTTTAATCCATGTGAATATGTTTCGGTGTTTATATGTTACCCAATCAAATGAATATCTTTTGAGCCTTATTGCAAATTATCTCATCAGAAAAACTCCGTCGGAGGATTCAAGCCTACTAGGGAAGCTTCCGCTAACGTTAAAAAGAGCTTTGGAAGATAACAGCGAGGTTCGTTTTGCTTCTGAAGCAGTCAATCTTTCTTCTGTAGAAGCCTCTTTTTTAGCGTTAGTCTTCAGATTGTCAACAAATATTTATTGCAAGAGCCTTATGGATACTTTTTCAGATGCATGCAAGGATGAGATTTTGGCAAGAATACTGGGCATTCCAAACCGTTCCATAAATCTTCTAAAGCGAAAGGACTCAAAGCTCAGGCTTTACGGATTTATCGATGAAGGTGGCACGCTTGACGATGATTTTGTTGAATGTATGAATACCCATTCTATGGATCTGTTTTTCTGCGATCTTCTAAAAAAGGATGATTCCGAATCTTGCTACGAACTTGAGTCCTTTAATGTAGACGAAAATACGCGCAATATTATGAGCCGTATGCTTGGCGGAAAAGAAGGCCTTTCTATTCTTTTGTACGGAAAGCCGGGAAGCGGTAAAACAGAATTTGCAAAATCACTTGCAAAAAAGAGCGGGCTTACTCCGTATATTTTCAAAAATGAGAGTGAACTTTTGAACGGAAAAAACAGCAGCGTTCTTCCCAGATTGAACTGTCTTCTTTCCATGGCATCGAAAGATCGTGTTTACATAATAGATGAGGCGGATTCAATTTTGCGCACATGCGATTACTCTTTTTTGGGAATGCTATCTCCATCTCAAAACAAAGGAACTGTGAATAAAATGCTTGAAGAAAACCGCAATAAAATCATCTGGATTGTAAATTTTACTTCACAAATGGATGAAAGTACCCTTAGGCGCTTTACCTATTCTTACCGTTTTGAGTCCATGTCCCGCCAACAGCTTAGAACTATTACCGAATCAAAACTTAAACCGCTTGAACTTCCGCTTCCTGTTAACAATCAGATTCTTGATTTGATTGAGCATTACAAGGTTACAGGCGCTTCTGTTGATAACGTTGTAAAAACAATCAGGAATCTTGATGATTCATCGGACAAACTTGTTCTGAGCGTAAAGTCGGTTTTAAAAGAAAATGCTCTGCTCTTGAACGGAAAAAGCCGTATGCGCGAAAGTGTGTCTCAGAATTATGATTTAAGCGTATTGAATGCATCCATGAATCCTGAACATATTGTGAAGATGGTAGAAAATGCCAGAGCTTATGCCAGGGAATCTTGTGGGGCAAAAGACAGCAAAAACGGAATCAGAATGCTCTTTTACGGAGTAAGCGGTACAGGAAAAACTGAATTTGCAAGATACATTGCAGACCGCCTTGGAAGCAAGATTCTGTTAAAGCGTGCATCGGACATTTTAAGCAAATGGGTAGGGGAAGCCGAACAAAATATCCGGGATGCCTTTGATGAAGCCGAACGCACCGACAGCATCCTGCTTTTTGATGAGGCAGATTCATTTTTTTCTGACAGAAAGAATTCCCAACACAGCTGGGAACGCACACAGGTAAATGAATTCCTTACGCAGATGGAAGAATTTTCCGGCATTTTGATTTGCACAACCAATCTTAAAAACATTATGGATCCTGCGATGAACCGCCGTTTTCATATAATTTCTGAATTCAAGCCGCTTGATTCGGAAGGAATTAATACCCTTCTCAGACGGTATTTTGGCCGCTTTTCTTTTAACGAGGAAAATATCCGCCGGCTGGACAGGCTTTCTACCGTAACGCCAGGCGACTTTGGTGTTCTTGAAGGAAGGATTCGCTTTATGGATAAGGACTTGTGCACTGAATCATACATAATAGAAGAACTTTGCAAGATTCAGGAAGAAAAAAATGGTGGCGAACATCATATTGGATTTGCCGTATAAAAACGTAAAAAAAAATTCAAAAAAAACTTGACGTTTTTAAATTTCACGTTATGTTATAATATGCAAAATCAATAGAGTATGCGTTTGCATGTTTCCATCAAAACATCATTTCAGGAGGCTGATATGGTAGGATTTGAAATTGACACAAAGGAATGGGTTTCTTACATTGAAAAGATGAAAAAAGAACTTTCAGCTGGCGAGGATTGGCAGAAAGAGCTTGACGTTTGCCTAAAAATGTCGGACGCAGCAAAAAGTGGCGACAAAAATGCGCTTTTGGATTTGGCGGCATACAAGGCATTCCATGGTATTGATTTTGAAAAAAGCGTTGTGCTTCTTGAAAAGATGGCTGATGCAGACAATGTTTTTGCCCTCAATACCCTAGGCTTCCTTTACTGCACCGGTGCTTTCAATCCGTTTGACGATTCAAAAGGCGCTCTTGTGCAAATCAATACAAAAGAAAGCGATGAAAAAGCCGAATGGTATTTCAAGAAATCCAGTGAACTTGGGAGTGTTCACGCCATGTCTTGGTTTGCGTTGAGAGATTGTATACGTGTTGCCCTTGAATCAGACGATGCGGATGAAAATACAGAACCTCTAAGCGCGGAGGATTTTCTAAAAGCGGAAAAATCAGTACTTAAAGCAATCGAGGAAAGCAAAAAAGATTCCTGCGACTGTATCCCTGAGGTTATTGAAATTCTGTATGGATGGCTTTCAGCTGTCTATGCCT
>JAFNQK010000004.1 GCA_017386165.1 Treponema sp. | reverse complement strand
GAAGTTGTATGCTGAATAACTGTTTTACCGGCACCGAAAGGTCCTGGAATACAATATGTACCACCCTTTGCAACAGGGAAGAAGGTATCGATAAGACGAGTCTTTGTAACCATTGTTTCAGTTGGTGCAAGACGTTCTGCATAACAGTCGATTGCACGCTTAACAGGCCATTCAAAACACATCTTAAGTTCGTGGTCATTTCCCTTTTCATCTGTTACAACAGCCATCTTGTCCATAATTGTATATGAACCGGCAGGTGTAACTTCTTTTACTGTATAAGTTCCCAAAAGACTGAATGGAACAAGAATTTTATGTGTAAAAGGTCCTTCTGGAACTGTACCAATAGAATCACCTCTAACAAGAGTATCTCCAACTTTTACAGTAGGAGTCCATTCCCATTTTGCAGTCTTATCGAGAGCGTCTACATAAACACCTCTTTCAAGGAAGAATCCAGCCTGTTCTGCAACAAGTGGAAGAGGGTTCTGCAAACCATCATAAATCTGACCAAGAAGTCCTGGTCCTAACAAAGCAGAAAGAAGGTTACCTGTAAATTCTACAGTGTCCCCCGCCTTAATGCCCTGTGTCATTTCAAATATCTGCATCTGGGCTACGTTTCCACGAATACGGATTACTTCACCACGAAGTTTTTTGCCTTCTACAAGAACGTAAGCAACTTCGTTCATGGTGATGTTTCCGTCAAATTCTACAGAAACCATGTTACCGTTGATGCCGACAACTTTACCTTTTGTATCAGTCATTTATCGATCTCCATCAAGTATAGCGTCATAGATTTTATGATAAGAATTAGTTCCATTAACTTTGTCAAACTTTTTGATTCGTTCACAAAGCATTAATCTGATGCCATATGCGTAGACATAGTCAACGGAAAAATTATCCAATGGCTGAAGATTGTTTAGAACACTAATTCTGTAATCATAAAGAAATTGTTCTGCACTAAGAGGGCTGTCCATTCCAACTGCGGTACGAGCTGCCTGAAGTATATCAGCAGTAATCGACACAGGAATTGAACCAGCATCTTTTTTCATTTTCTGGGCTCGAACCTGGCATAATGCATAACGCAAAGAGCGTTCAAAGTCATACCATTTATCAAGGAAATCAGAACCAGTTTTACAAACTTCTCTTGGAGCTTCTAAAGATAAATTATTTAGAACGCCAATCTGTTCTGAATCGAGAAAACGAGAGCAAAGATCTCTATAATATTTTTCTGTTATTGGCAGTGTTGATTTTTCTCCAGCAGCAGAAATATCAGGTAACTGCGAAACAAGATAATACTGCTTACTCACTAATTAGATCCTTTAGCGGCTTCTTTCATGATTGCTGCAACTCTAGGATTTAGGTATGCAGCGAACAAATCTGCAACAGATTCTGCTGAATAATCATAATATGCAGCACCATTCTTAACGCCGATTCTAAAGCCCTTAGAAAGAGACTTGTCAGCTTTGATTTCAAGACCTTTAGCGATTTCTGCTTTTAATGAAGCTTTAAATTCACTTTCAAGTTCTTTACAGTCTTTTTCGCTAAGCAATACTGAAAGTTCAGATGCATCTGAATTCTTTGTCCATGCTTTTACTGTTTCTGGAACTAATTTTGCAAGTGTGTCCTTAGAGAAAGCATTTGCACATTCAGACTGAATGATTTTATCCAGTTCTGATACAAGCCCGTCCTTAAATCCAAGCAACATGTTTCTGCTTGCCTGTGTAATTGCATCTTCACTTGCTTTTTCAAGGCGAGCAATTTCATTTTTGGCATTTTTTATCATGTCTTCAGATTTTTTCTGAGCATCTTGAACAATCTGAGCGGCCTGTTTTTCTGCGTCAGCTATAATCTGTTCAGCTTTTGCTTCTGCAGAAGATACTCCGTCTTTTTTAATTTTGTCAATTAACTCTTGTAATTGGATATCCATTTCTACCCCACTAAAGTCGTTCAATTTAGATATATAAACTATACCTTTTAATAATAATTCCAAAGTGGGGAATTTTCAACAAAATTCAAAGAAAAATAAAAATTGATTATATTTTACCGTTCATTGTTAAAAAGAATTGAACTTCGGTATTTGAGCGGTCGAGTTTTGCAGCAATATCATCTATTCCAAAGCCGTTTTCGTACATCTCTAAAGCCTGAACAGTCCAGTCTTTTTTGCTTTTAATTTGATTTTCGGAATAAGTTACGGTTGGAGCTGAGGCAACTCCTGTGCTAACAACTTCGAACCGGGTTTTAACTTCTTTTTCAGCTTCATCAAATAAGGTATTTTGAACAGGTTCTTTTTCAATTGCTGATTTAACAGGTTCTTTTTTCATATTAGAAGAATATTTATCTGCAGCCCTGGAAATTTTTGGAGTATTTGAAGAATTATTCTTCATTTCGGTATGAAAAGATTCTAGAGCAGCATTTTTTTCTTCAATTGAGGTAAGAAGTTTTATTTTTTTATCTGCTTCTGCATTTAAGGCTTTTAATTTATTGCATCGCTCATCAATCAAGCTTAGATTGCGGGAAGTATTTATATTTAAATCTTTTAAAATATCGTTTATCTGATTTTTTGCATTCTGAATTACATCATCAGTTGTAAAGAGATTTTTAAATTTTTTTAAGAAGACAATCCACATTATTACATTAAAAATGCAGAGAAAAACAACAACAAAGGCCACTTTTTACCTCGTAATATCGATATGCTGACCAAGATATGATTCTTTCAAATTACCGTTTTTAGATTCTTTTTGTTCAGCATCTTTTTCTTCAAACTTTTTAGAGTTTGAAGAAGCTTTTTCATCCTGTTTATTATGCCCGTTGGAATTTACATTTGAGGATTTTGAGCTGTCCTCGCTCTGTTGAACTTTTTTTGCTTTTTCCTGATTCTGACGGACAACATCTACCTGATGCATAGATTGAGCTAATTGCACACCCTGCTGGTTTGCTGCCTGCTTGGCAACATTATTTAACTGAGCGTACATTGTCTGTAGGTCAATCGGATTTAATGCCATAGATTAATTATATCCTTCTGGCCCCTTAGATGTATCCAGACTTGGGGGTTCATATTTTCCGCGTTTTGCAAAGGCATTTTCATAGTAGAATGTACAGCCGTTTACTTCATTATGAACTTCATCAAGAACATCACGAACATAAATCTTGGTACCTGGATAAACAGTTCCTTCTACTTTAACTTTACCAACAGCCTTAAGGTCTCTTAAATGGGACTGTAAAGACTCAATTTCAGAAGACATTTCTTTATTTTCGTCAATAATCTGTCCCTTGCGGCTCAAGAACTTTTTAAGAGTTTCTTCTTTATCACCAGGGAGAGATTTACGAATCTTCTTCATATTTTCAAGGGTACTGATATCTAGATCAAGATTTTCAAGTTCTTTTACCAGTTCCTGCTGCTGTTCAAGCAGTTCATCCAGCTTCTTTTTTGCGCGAGGGTCAACACCAACTGTAAGGATTGTAGTTGTACCACCTCCAGGAGAACCGAGGGTTCTTGCACAAATCTCTTCGGTTGCAAAAAGATTTCCACCGGTAATCTGAGCTTTTTTTCCGTATACAACGATATTTTTCATTGCTGTAATATCGCAATTCATCAAAGAATCGGTTGCAATGACATTCTGCTCGACTTCGATCTTCATTTCCTGAACGAACTTACAATAAAGTGAACGTCCAGCCTTTAGAGAGCCTTCATTCTTACCAAAGGCACCCTGATGAATAATAACATCACCGGCTTCAGATTCAATATTACACTTACCGACGGTGCCGCCGATATCAACAGTACCTGTTGCTTTTACATCAAAGCCGTCTTCGACAGCACCCTTAATAATAACAGAACCAACGAATTTAACATTACCACTCTTAATATTAACTGCATCAAGAGTAAGAAGCGGTTCAACCGTAATTTTATTATTAATAAAGAGAACCTGACCATCAACAGAAGCAACAATTGTTACGCCGTCTTTTTCAAATTCACAATTCTGTCCAAGCTGAACAACAATATCTTTTCCATTTTTGGCTTCAAGATAATGACCAAAGAGGGTTTTTCCACCTTTTCCTTTGGTTGCAGGCATTTTTGTAGCAAGAACCTGTCCCTTAACAACGTTCTGAATTTTATTGAGTTCCTTAAAGTCTACATTTCCAGATTCAGATTCCTGAGCTTTAAGCTTATCCTGATCAATTTCAAAGTTATACTGAACGTATGCATCTTTTCCATCTTCTGGCATTACTGCAGTCGCAACTTCGAAAGGTGTAGAATAAACAGGATTATCAACAAATTCTGAAATCTTGGCATCATCGATACCACAACGTACACCCTGAGCCTTGAGACTCTTTTCAATCAAATCAGCAGTAACTTCAGCACCGCTCATGGCAGGAGCATCAACAGTAATATAAGCATGAAGTTCATCTTTTGTAATATCAACAGAAATCAATGCATCTGCAGAAGAAATATGCTTATAAGTACCTACTGTTACATATCCGTTATCAGTACCATTTTTTATATACTTTTCAATTGCTTTCTGATCAAAGTTTTCTGTATCAGGTCGCTTTACTGCATCAAGGACTTCTGACAATTCTACAGGACGGCCATTACCAACAGGCAACAAAACCTTAAGTCGGATAGAAGAACCAAAATGTCGAACGTAGAACAAACCGTCTCTATCAACATTAACATTCTCGCCTTCAAATGAACTGTCTCCAAAGAGTTCATCACTATAAGCCTTCTTTTTGAGGGCAACAGTTTCAGGATTCTGATAGATTCTTAATAACCAGGATTTTTTACCAATTGAGAGAAAACCGTTACTTCCTCGCTCCAATACTTCATATTCAAGATTAGGAACCTTAGTTTCCAGCTGAATTGATGCATCGGCAAGAGCTTCATCGATGGATTCTGCACGAACCTCAACTGTATGAAGATCCTTGTCGATTGAGAGACGAGATTTCATTTCTTCACGAATTTTCTCTAAAGAAACCATTACATAATACCTTTTCGTAAATTAGTAAGCTTAGCACGAAGTCTCAAATTTGCTTTTGTATGAAGCTGTGAAATACGAGATTCACTAACCTCAAGGACTTCTCCAATTTCTTTAAAAGTAAGGTCTTCATGATAATAAAGAACAATTACCATTTTTTCTTTTTCTGGCAATTCATTAATAGCTTCGATAATTACTTTTCGAATTTCTTCTCTTTCGGCAATTACATCAGGATTCAAGCTGTTTGGAGCTTCGATACTGTCGCCGATTGACATATTATCATTATCATCACCTGAATACCATACTTCGTTTAATGAAAGAACACTTGTACCTGATACTTTCATTACGGTACGGTGATATTCATCTTCACTCATTTTAAGTGATTCTGCAATTTCTGAGTCACTTGCTGTACGGCCGAGACGGGCTTCAAGATTTACGATTGCGTCTTCGATTTCACGTGATTTTTGTCTTACAGAACGAGGAACCCAGTCAATCTGGCGCAATTCATCAAAAATAGCACCACGAATACGGGTAACAGCATAAGTCTTGAATTTAACACCTTTTTCAGGGTCATATTTATTGATAGCATCTAAAAGTCCAAACTGTCCAAAGCCTACCAGATCGTCAAATTCAACACTGTTTGGCATTCCTACAGCAACTTTTCCTGCAACATATTTTACAAGAGGCATGTACTGTCTGATAAATTTATCGCGTATTTTAGAAGATTTAGTTTTACGGAATTCTTCCCAAAGCAAATCTTCTTCTTTTTCGTCATTCACAGATGTAACTACAACATCGTTATCATCTTCAAATGTTTCTTCTAAAGCTTCTTCCATAAAAGTTAATCCCTACCCTTTTAACTTATTCTTTTGCAAGTAAAGTACTTATCGCCTTGGCCATAAGAGCTGCATCTTTGCCTTTGGCAATTTCATCAGCATCTTTACTCGGAACGCCATTTTTAGAAAAATCGGAATCCTCAACCATTTCGTCCTCCACTGTAGCTGGAACTACCTGCTGCTGAGGTAAATCTTCTAAATCTGGCAATGTATCTAAATCTTCTGAATCATTAGCTGTCTGCGAAACAGTATTTGAATCCGAAGCATCCATATTATTTTTTTGCATGCTATTAACTTCTGAAACAGTTTTTGCTTCTGTGCCAGAAATATTAGATGCAGTTTCTGCAAGAGGCATTGGAACAAATCCGCCGTTGTTTGCCTGCTTATTTGCATCCATAATAGAACCTTCGATGCTATCAAGTTCTTCTTCGGTTTTAGAAAGATTAGCATTGGAGGTGGCAGCGCTTGCCTGATTAGCATCTGCAACATCTTTTTGATTTAACATTTGATGCTGCCCACCAACCAGAAATGGCTGAATATTTTCTTCCGGAGGCAATTCCTCATTCTCCAGAACAATATCAACCGCATGTTCTGACTTTTTTGCAGGATGCGAATCAGTTTTATTTTCAGAAATAACAGATTCCGAAACATCAGATGCAAGAAATTTTTGAAATACAATTGAAATACCAAAACTCAATGCGCCAAAAATTAATGCAAACAATAAAGCCTTTAAAAGAACTATACCAAAACCTGCACCAGAAAATAAACCTGAAAAAAAGGAAAGTAAGAAACCGAATATTGCAAAACCAATGATGAACTTAAGATTCTTCAATCTCTACCTCCCTATTTAAATAACTATCTTATTATAATACAAGACTTGCGAAAAAGATAGTTTTTTTTCTATTTACTCTTTTTTCCAAGGAATTTCTTTAAGAAGTTAGAAACTCCTTCATTTCCATCCATATCAGTTTTTTCAATTCTGCCGACAATATGCTTTAAGCATACTGCAGGTTTTGAAGTTGGATTAACGATCATAAACGGTTTTTGACGAATTACAGAAGCCTGAACAACAGGATCGTCATAAACATATCCGATATAATCAACTTTATAGCCAAGGAACTGACCAACGATTGTGATAATTCGTTCTGAAATACGCTTTCCTTCATCCGCAGAATGAACACGGTTTACAAGAAGCTTAAGGTTTACAGGACGGTCTACAATTTCTGTTGTAACAATTTTAATAATTCCATAAGCATCAGTAATTGCTGTTGGTTCAGGGGTTGTAACAACATATACTTCGTCAGCAGCTGCTACAAACTGCAAAACGTTATTTGCAATACCCGCACCGGTATCAATGATAATAATATCTGCATTTCCAAGAGTGCTGAATTGTTTTGCAAAGTACTCAAGTTCTTCTACAGAAAGATTTGCAATTTTAGAAAAACCGTTAGCACCGGCAATGAATTTAATTCCAAATTCTGTATCCAGAATAATTTCCTTCATTGTCTTTTTCTTGTTGATTACGTGCATCAGGTTATATTGTGGAACAACATTCAAAAGAACATTGACATTTGCCATTCCAAGGTCACCATCAATAAGAATTACTTTTTTGCCCAACTGAGCATATGCGATGGCCATATTTACAGAAATATTTGTTTTTCCAACACCACCCTTACCACTTGTAATAGCAATAATTCTAGTAGAATGATTTTTCTGTTTTTGTTCTGCTTTTGAATCAGAAATTCCTCCATTCAAAAGTTCGCGCAAATCTTCTGCCTGTTCTTCCATTATTTTTCTCCAAATTTATCATCTAGATAAGTTCTAAATTCAGTGTCAATTTCAAAGCCTTCTAATCTGATTAAAAAGCTGATTATATTTGCTTCTGAAATACATCTAGCAGGATTTTGTCCATCAGTAAAATACGAAATTGGCTTTCGTCTTTCATGAAGAACACTTAATACATTTCCGTACTGAGATGATTCATCACATTTTGTTAATATAATTGAATTATAACCGAAGATTTCATAATTTTGCATAATATTATGTAAATCCCGGGCTTTAGTTTTAGCATCAAATACAAGATAAATTTCAGGATTAATTCCTGGAACGCTAAGCATTTCTTTCATTGCACCAATGTGACTTGCATCATTTGGACTATATCCACTGGTATCAATGAACAAGGCATCGATTGAATCTTTGTTCTCTTTGTAAATCTGGAGAATGTCTTCTGCAGTATCAGCCTTGAACAAATTATGAGGACCAAACTGTTCTGCGTAGGTCTTTAACTGGTCATAAGCACCAGTTCGCATTGAGTCAGTCGAAATAAACTTAATACTTGGAATTCTGTCATATTCAGCTTTGTGTTTAATATAATACTGAGCTGCAAGCTTAACGAGAGTGGTAGTTTTTCCTACTCCGGTAGGCCCCACAAGGATTGTTACAACAGGTTTTCTTACCTGCTTTGAAGTATAAGTCTGAATTGATTCTCCAATCCATTCAACAACTTTATTCTGCACAAGAGTAAAATCATTTAATTCTTCGAGGCTGAAATTCTTTTTTATTAAATCTGTAATATATTTAATATACGCATAAGTAAATTCATTTTGAGCAAGCAATTCCTGAATCTTAGAAATTGTTTCATGATCTTCACCATTAGAAGAAACTGCAGCACTTCTTTCATCAAATTTTTTATCGAGAACTTCTGATAATTTATCGACGATATCCTGAATCTGCCCTGAAGAAATAGTTTTTGAACTGTCCATTTTATTCAAGATTTCACCACGGGACTTTTCAAAGGCTTCGTAAAGTGCACTGGTTTCGTTTGATGTTACACCTTCGGAAGAAATCCTTGGAGCGGCAGCAAAACTTGAGGCTTGAGAACGCCTGTTATCGATTACATAAGAAAATTCAATTTCTTCATGCTGACCAAAGCCTAAAAAACCACCTTTTAAAACAGGCTTTTTATCAATAATTCTGTAATTATTGTTGTAAAGAGAAAATAATTTATTTTTAGCATCCTGATCTGTTTTACAGGTAATTTTGAGAACTGGTCCTGAATTATTACTTGCTAACATAATTAATTACCATCCTGCATTGAAATTTCACCAAGAACTTCAAGTTGAATACTTGTTCCCGCTGCAAGAACTTCTTTATCAGAAATAATGATTGTCCTTGGCATTTCTCTTTCAACAGCGTTTTTAACCAAACCACGAATCGGGCTTGGACACATAATAATCGGGTTATAGCCCATTTGTTCTACATTTCTTAAAACAGAACTGCAGGCACTTATCCAGCGACGACCGTCAACAGGATCAAAAGCCGCAAATGGCCTTGAACCGTCAGAAGGAATCTGTGCACACTCAAGGAACTTCTGTGACCAGTCCTGAGCCAGGTTTACAAGTCTTAATTTTTTATCTGCATCGGCATACTGCATACAAATCTGCAGTCCAAGAGCCTCGCGAACCTTCTCTGCAAGCTCCCAGGTGCTTCCGATGATATTTCCATAGTTTGCAAGGGTTTCAAGGATTGTAACCATATTGCGAATAGAAACCTGTTCACTAAGAAGTACACGAAGTACTTTTTCGATTTCACCGTAAGTAAACTTGCGTCCGCTTCCTTCAAGAACTTCCTGTACGACAATCGGATCAGTCTTTTTAACAGACTCGATAATTGTAGCAACTTCCTGACGTCCAAGGATTTCTGCTGCATGGGCACGAATTATTTCAGTCAAATGGGTTGCAATTACCGTAGGTGGATCTACTACAACATATCCAGCCTGTTCTGCATCAGTACGCTGTTCTTCCGGAACCCAGATTGCCGGCATTCCAAAAGCAGGGTCGCGAGTTGCTTCTCCTTTTATTTCTTCTGTAACAGAACCGGTATTCATACACATAAAATATCCAGGTCTGATAGAACTACGGCCAGCTTCTATTCCGCGGATTTTGAAACTGTACTGGTTAGGTTCAAGATTCATGTTATCCATAATACGAATACTAGGAACACTCAAACCTAAATCAAGGGCAGCTTCACGCCTGATTCGTGTAATTCTCTCTAATAACTCAGCCCCCTTGTCTTTATCAACAAGAGGAATCAAAGCGTATCCAAGTTCAAGAGAAAGCGGATCAAGTGGAGCAACAGAGTCTTTTTCCGGCGAAGAACCTTCTGCCCCATTCTTATTATTTTTGGCAGCCAGAGCTTCTTCAGCCTGCTTAATCTTTTCTTTTTCTTTCTTTTTGGAAAGAGTAAATCCAAACCAGATAAGCAAGGCTCCGGCAGGAATAAGTAGAAGCCTTGTTCCCTTGAGGAAAAGTCCCATGATCACGAATACGGCACCCGTAATCATATATATATTACCGTCACGGGAGAATTCTTTAACAATCTTTTCTCCCAGATCCTGGTCAGACTTATCACCAGTAACAAGGATGGCTGTTGCAAAAGAAAGCATCAAAGCAGGAAGCTGGCTTAAAAGTCCGTCACCAATTGTAAGGTTTGCATAAATCGAAAGTGAATCATTAAACGACAGATGATTCTGAACCATTCCGACAATAAAACCTGCAATGAGGTTAATGGCAGTAATAACGATACCAAGCTTCGCACTTCCGCTTACAAACTTGCTGGAACCGTCCATATTTGAATAAAAGTCGATATCCCGTCTAAGTTCAGCCTTCATTTCTTTAGCTTCTTCTTCGGTGATATAACCGTTATTCAACTGATTATCAATATCAAAGGATTTGGTAGACATGCTGTCCAAGGTAAAGCGGGCTGCAACTTCGGAAACGCGTCCAGCACCTTTGTTGATTACAAGCATCTGAACGATGATAAAAATAACAAAGATTACAAATCCGATAATTATATTATTTCCGCCGGTAACAATATTTGCAAAAGCCTGAACCATACTACTCTGAGTTCTAGCAAGACTTGCAGGATTTGTACCGTCAGCAGTAAGAATCAACTTAGTGGAAGCAACGTTAATTCCGATACCAAACATATTTACAAAGAGAATAATTCTAGGAAAAGAAGAAAAACTCGATGCACGAGGTGTATAAATTACAACTAAGAGAATAATGATTGAGATTGCAAGATAAGTTACCATTGCTAAATCGACAAAAAATTTAGGCAATGGAAGAACAAGCATTAAAATGGCGTATAAAAATGTTACACCTATATAATTTTTAAAAATAAAATTATATAGCTTTCCCCTTGATTCGTTTGCCATTAAGTCCCCACCCTAGACAAAGCACTTATTTTTTATCGTATTTAAGAATTTCAGCATAAATATTTGCCAAAATAGAAAAATACTTATTAGGAATTATATCACCAACTTCCGTATCTGTATAGAGTCCGCGGGCCACAGGTTTATTTTCTACAATTGGAACTTTATACTCTGTTGCAAGCCGCCTCATTTGTAAAGCAATTTCATCCTGACCTTTGGCTGTTACCTGAGGAGCATCCGAAACTTCCCTGTCGTATTTTAGGGAAACTGCAAAATGTGTAGGGTTGGTAATTACTACATCCGCTTCAGAAACGGCTTTAGGCATATTCTGTTGAAGCAGTTCCCTCTGGGCTGCAATCAAACGGCTTTTTATTTCAGGATCCCCTTCCATTTCTTTATATTCCTGCTTCTGTTCATATTTTGTCATCTTCATGGATTCCATAAATTCACGACGGTTAACAAAATAATCAGGAACCGCAAAAATAATAAAGATGATGGCCGCAATTACAAGAATTTGAGCTGCAGAATTACAAACTTTAATAACACCACCGATAATCTGAGCATTTTTTAATGAAAACAAAATACTTTCGTAATTATGTTTAATAACTAAATATCCAACAACAACAATGATTGCAACTTTTCCAAGGGATTTAATGATATTAAATACACCTTTGAGAGAAAAAATTGTCTTTTTAAAATATTCACCAAACCGGGGAATGATCTTCTTAAAATCTGGAGTAATTGCCTTTGGAGCAAATAAAAATCCTTTGTTCTGAGCAACATTTGTTATAAAGCCGGCCAGTACCCCAACCAATGCAATCGGTATAACAATAGTAATTATTATTCTATAAAATACATAAATAAAGGACGGATTATTAACAGGAGTATTAATTCTTGTAAAAAAGAATCTGTATACTTCAGCACAGCCTTTTAAAATCTGTCGGCTTAAAAAGATCATAGTAATGGTCGTAAGCAGAAAAGCAACAGAACTGGTTAAATCCTGACTTTTTGCAACACGACCTTCTTCACGGGCTTTTCTAAGACGCTGCTCTGATGGTTCCTCTGTTCGACCTTCATCTTCGGCGGCAAACCACTGAAGGTCAATATCTTCAGCACTCATGACTTACCACCTTTTCCAATAGAATCAAACAAAATCAGCAAATCAGAAATTCCAGAATTAAAGGACTTTTCAAAAAATCCAACAATTGTCGGAAATAACAAAATAATCAGGCCAAAAGCAAGAAGAATCATAATTGGGAATCCTTCTGACAACAGGTTCATCTGTGGAGCAGCTTTTGATAAAAGTCCTGTACAAATAGTTATAAGAATCAGAGTCCCCATGATTGGAAGAGCAATTATAAAGGCATCGGCAAATAAATCTGTAAGACCTTTTAACAGAAAATGAACCATTTTTTCTCTTTCTGTTATTAATCCAAACACATTTAAAGCTTCAAAACTATTATTTAAGCCGGTTATAAAAAGTTTCTGAAACCATTGTGTCTGCATAAACACAAGCATGGCACAAAGATTAAAAAATTGTCCCATCAATGGATTTTCGACCTGACTTAAGGCATCATATGCACTTGCAGCACTAAATCCCATTTGAAAAGCAAAAAACTGAGCGGCGGTACTGAAAGCTGCAAAAATTATCTGGACATAAAAGCCCATAATTACACCAATCATTGCTTCTCCAAGAAGCAATAGAATGTAATATAAATCAAAAACGCCGTCAGAAGTGATAAGTTTAGAATAAGCAGAATAATCAGCCGCTCCCATCAAAAAGAATGCCAGATATCCAATCAGAGCAATTTTACTAGCTCTAGGAACAGTCCGCATGGAAAAAAGAGGAAGCGTAAATATCAAGCCTGCACATCGTGCCGCAACAAGCAAAAATAAAGGTGCAGAATTCAAAATTGAATCTAACATTTTTCCCCTTTAATTTTACATTGAAGGAATCAAATTAAATAATTGAATGGTATATTGTTCAAGATGAGTAAACATCCATCCGCTTAAAAGTGCAAGAACAACCAGAATTGCGATAAATTTAGGTAAAAATGTCAAAGTTTGTTCCTGAATTGAAGTTACAGCCTGAAAAATTGCTACTATTAAACCGATTATAAGTGCTACGGATAATACCGGAAGAATTAAAACAAAAACTTCCTGGATTCCACCGCGCATAAATCTCATTATCTGTCCAAGTCCCATTTAAATCCTCCCAAATCACCTAAATCTAATGCAATACCGAATTAAATAATTGAGTTGTCAAAAGTCCCCAGCCATCAACTAAAACAAAAAGCATGAGCTTAAATGGCATTGAAATTTGTACAGGCGGAAGCATCATCATACCCATACTCATAAGAATACTTGCAACAACCATATCAATTATAATGAACGGAATATACAGAATTACACCAATTTTAAAGGCAACTGTTAATTCATGCAGAATGTAAGATGGAATTAAAACATGAGTAGGAACATCTTCCATTGTTTCAGGTTTATCAAGTTTAGCCATATTCATAAACATTTTAATATAGCTCTTTCCAGAATCATCATTAACCTGAGTAAACATAAAGGTACGAATTGGTTCCATTGCGTTAGGAAGGGCCTCTTCAAGACCTATCTGCCCCTCGCTCATGGGTTTATATGCCTTTTCATATATAGAGGTAAAAGTCGGCCACATTATAAACAGCGTCATAAAAAAGGCAATTCCATTTAAAATTGCAGTTGGAGGAACCTGCTGCAAAGACAAAGCTCTTTTAATAAAATCAAGAACGATTGAGAATCGTAAAAAACAAGTTAATAGAAGTAAAAGGCTCGGAGCAAGACTAAGTACAGTCAAGAGAATCAAAAGTCTTACGCTAAAAGCAACATCTTTTCCAGTTCTTGGCTGAGTAATTTCTACTGAAATATTTGGAACTTCAACAGGTCTTACAGTTCGGCCCTGTTCTGTTCTTCCCTGAGTACTTCCACTTGGAAACTTTGACTGACCAAATACAGGTATTGAAGCGGAAATAATCAGAAAACAAAAAGCAAGTATTCTATTCCTCATTATGTAACCGATCCCTTTGTTTATTTGTCATGTCATTGAATTTATTATTAGATTCTTCAAAAACATTAGTATCTTTTGGTCCGTTGGGCATAAAGATTTCCAAAATATCAGAGAATGAACGAGGTTTTTTAGTATTCTTCTGACTGTCAGCATAAAGATTCATGGCATTAATCAATTCTTTATCATCAATTTCAGAAATCAAATTTACACTGTTGTCAGAAACCCCGATTAAATAAGCTTTATCGATAAGAGTAACAACCTGAACCGATTTATTTGTACCGATACTGATTTTGGCAACCTGGCGCAAAAACTGATCATCATTATTTTCAATTTTATTCTGTTTTTTAAGGAACCACATAACTCCATAAATACATGCAATTACAAGAGCCAGAACGATAATCATTCTTATAAAAAGCCAGAAAGTTGCGGCCCCAGAACTTTTTTTCTGCTGCTGTTCATTGTCCCACTGATCAAAAAGAGAAGAATTTAATTCATCTGTTGAATTAGAAACAGATTCCTGAACCTGTGGCTGATTATTTGGATTTTCAGATTTTTGAGCAAAGATAAAAAATGATGTTACTAAAAATAAAACAAAAATAAAAGAAACTTTTTTTAAGTTATTCAATTTTCCCACCCAATTAGAAAAAATTTACAGGCTTTAAAGTTCCCCAACTCTAAAGCCTGCTTTATAAACTAGTGCAAATCAGAAACTCTTTCGAGAGGAGAAAGAATCTCAGTTACGCGAACACCAAAGTTTTCATCAATAACTACAACTTCTCCCTTTGCAATCGGTTTGTGATTTACAAGAATATCTACTGGTTCACCGGCAAGTTTATCAAGCTCGATAATTGTACCTTCACCCATGCCAAGAATATCCTTGATTTGTTTTTTAGTACGACCGAGCTCTACAGTCATTTCCATGGAAACATCCATAATAAGGTTGATGTTTCCCTGTTCCTGACTCATATTTGTGCCCTGAAGGTTTGGATACTGGAGGTTCTGAACATTAGGAACATTCATTCCCATATTCTGTCCCATTGGCATACCCATATTAGGCATCATTCCCATGCCCATATTTCCGCCCATCATTGGCTGTTGCATACCCATACCCATTCCCATGTTAGGCTGCTGCATTCCCATGCCCATCCCCATGTTTCCGCCCATCATCTGGCCCATGCCCATATTAGGCTGCATACCCATACCGCCAAGAGCAGAAGCATCCATTCCACCACCGATGGAATCAAGAGATTCAAGGCTACCGGCATTTCCACCGTAAGCATTACAAATCTGTTCAGCAGGCTGGCCGCCGATTGCTTCCCAAAGATTGTAGTCTGTTCCATCAAGAGAAACTGTATATGTGATTAATGCAAACTGATTCTGTGGAATACGAATCATTGCCTTTGGATTGCTGACTGCTTCTGGAGAATTACAAGCTAATCCAGGGAATTTTCCAGTTTTATCAAGTTCCTGAATTTCAGTTCCAATATGATTTTGAATAAATTCAGAAATACAAGAAAGTGCCATATCATCAAAATCAGCATTTTCTTCTTTTGTAATAAGATTTACAACTTTCTGAGCAAATTCAGGGGACATAACATACAAATGGTCACCTGTCATTCCGGTAGAATAATCTGCAGTCACAGAAACGACAATTTCTGGAATCTTTGATAAAAGTCCGTCACGTTCAATAACTTCTGCAACAGGATTATTAATTGTAAAAGAAGCTCCTGTCATACTGTTAAGTTTTTCAACAAACGGATCTTTAATATTTCCTGCGAATGTTTTGAGAGATTCCGCATCAATATGAACAGAAGGACCTCCTGAAACATGTCCAGAGGAATTAAGACCGTCAACAGCAACGCCGGAGAGCAATGCATCAATTTCATCCTGAGAAATAGCACCATCACTCATAATGTATCATCTCCTTCTACGGAAAGCTCT
Organism: Treponema sp.; assembly: GCA_017386165.1. GTDB lineage: Bacteria > Spirochaetota > Spirochaetia > Treponematales > Treponemataceae > Treponema_D. The sequence continues at coordinate 968 of JAFNQK010000004.1, read as the reverse complement.
TCAAATTCCTCCGCAGTAACATCTTCTATTTTTCCAGTAACTTGTACTGCCATCTTTTTGCCAACAACACCTGGCTGGCAGTAGAATTTTTTTCTATTTTCAACACTAAGAGTAAGAGGATCTCCAACCTTAGTATCAGATAGCCTGACAATATCGCCTACTCTAAGAGAAAGTACATCTCTTACCGGCAGATTAATTGTTCCAACCTCGGCAACAACTTCCATATCAACAGTTGAAAGTTTTTCTTTCAAGGTACCCAGGTATTGAGTAGTTGAACTTCGTCTTACAGATGAGAACCAGAACTGTGATGAAAGCTTTGAAATAATAGGTTCAATTGTAAGATAAGGAATACAGAAGTTCATCATTCCTTCTTCATCACCTACTTTAGTTTCAAGTGTGATTAAGACAACCATTTCGCTTGGAGGAACAATCTGTGCAAACTGAGGATTTGTTTCAATCTGACCGAGACGAGGTCTCAAATCGATTACCTGAGTCCAGGCTTCGCGCATATTTGCAAGAATACGAACAATAATACCTTCCATTACCGACTGTTCGATATCAGTAAGGTCCCGGTTTTTATTTGTAGCTGTAACACCACGACCACCAAAAAGACGGTCAATCATACAGAAAGTAATTGCAGGGTCAATTTCAAGGACCGCATTACCTTTCAAAGGATCCATATTTACAACTGCAAGTGTTGTTGGTGTAGGAATAGAACGAATAAATTCCTCATAGGTAAGCTGATCTACCGACGCAACGTGAACATGAACAAGAGAACGAAGCTGCGCAGAAAGCGAAGTTGTTGTTAAACGCGCAAAGGTTTCGTGCATATTCGAAACCGTACGCAGCTGTTCCTTTGAGAATTTATCAGGACGCTTGAAGTCATAAATTTTGATTTTACGGGTGTCACTAACCGGCTTAAAGTCATCAGCATCAGAATCACCTGAACTGATTGCAGTCAAAAGCTG
>JAFNQK010000363.1 GCA_017386165.1 Treponema sp. | reverse complement strand
TCTACAATCGTAATCTGGTTCCTTTCATTCTTTGGATGGACAGATGCAGGCTTTGGAATGCTTGAAGAAGATCAGCTTGATTCTTCAATTCTTGCAAAACTTGGAAACTGTATCGCATGGATTTTTGCTCCAATCGGTTGGGGTAACTGGCAGGCAGCTGTTGCTTCTATTACTGGTCTTGTAGCAAAGGAAAACATCGTAGGTACAATGGGTATCCTTTACGGTGGAGAAGAAACCTGGGCTAACCTTGCACAGGCATTCACACATCCTGCTGGTATGTCATTCCTTATTTTCAACCTCTTGTGTGCTCCATGTTTTGCAGCAATCGGTGCCATCAAGCGTGAAATGAACAGTCCAAAATGGACCTGGGCTGCAATCGGCTGGCAGTGTGGTCTTGCATACGTAGTTTCTTTCGTTGTCTATCAGTTTGGTTCAATGTTCAGCGGAAATGGTAATATCTTTGGATTTATCCTTGGAATTGTTGTTCTTGCTGGCTTTATCTACGCTTTGTTCAGAAAGCCTCGTTCTGATAAATCTGCTAAATAAATTGATTAGAATAGGCTTTGGTGCTATTGCACTAAAGCCTAAAAAATACTAAAATATTATCACTTTCGGAATCTCCGAATGTAAGGATGGTGAATTACACATGGCAACAATCGTTGTAGACGATTCAGAGAACCTTGAAAAGGCAATCAAACGTTTTAAGCGCATGGTTGAAAAAGAAGGTATTATCCGCGAATACAAAAAGCGTGAATATTTCGTAAAGCCTTCTGCTACTCTTCACCAGAAGAAAACAACTCTTGAACGCAAGCTTTTGAACAAAAAGCGCAAAGCAGAAAGAAAAGAATCATACTAATTCTTTATAGTTGTAAAAAGGTCTGTCCTAAATGACAGATCTTTTTTTTGCGCTGGTTTCGATACGACCTTCGGTCTACTTAACCACCGCTTTATTTCCTAAAAGCTTCCTAAACGCACACCCGCAGTGATGTTTAATCCATAAAAAAAGTAAAAGTTATTATATGGCTCAAAAATATAACTTAACGCAATCGCAGGTCCAACTCCAATATATCCCTTAAATTTTGCATTACTTCTAAAAGTGACATTTAAAGTGTACTCAAGTCCCGGTCCAAGACAGTATGTGTTGATGGACTTCATTTGTTCCGTATTAAAATAGGTCTGAAAAAAGCCTGTTGCTCCAAAATCCAGGGTATTTACAAGATTCAGGCTGTATTTTTCTTTAATCTTGAGCATTTCAAAGCTGGCATTTGCGCTTCCGCCGATAAACTGAAAAGGGTATACGGCAAAGCATGGTCCGAATCCGATAGTCCATCTGGAATCCTGATTTGGTTCCCACAGAAATAATCCTCGTGCTGGTCCTGCTATAAAAATCGGAAAACCAAGCATCACAGTATCTTTATAGTTGTGTTCTGTTTCGATTTCTGTTTCTGCCAGAGCCATCGAAAAGGGTAGTTCTATATCCATGCAAAGGGCATCAAGTTTTGTAATAGAAAAAAGAAGGGCAATTGTGACAAGCAGTTTTCTTGATGGCATTTTCATTAGTTTTCCTCCATAAATTCTTCTATATAAAATGCTGTTTTTGCCTGCTGTTCTTCTGCTGATATAGAAGCTCGTCCATCTCCTTTCTGTTCTCCGTAACATCCAAAGTTTCCATGATTTCCACCCGAGATTTTGATTTCTTTTACGCGGCCTTGTCCCTGGGGCAGATTCTTTTTGTTCTCATTATACTTATCCCGTTTCATGACCTGGTCGTTTTCACCGTAGATTGAGAGAACCTTAAGATTTGTATTGCTTATATCACAGGTTGTATATGCTGCCAGAAGAATCAGCCCCTTAAAGTCATTTGCATTTTCCTGGATGTAATTTCCTGCCATTGCACCGCCTAGAGAATGCCCTCCAAGGTACCAGTCAGAAATTTCAGGATAGTCTTTTATATAGCATTTAGCAGCTGTAATATTCAGGATTGCAAGGTCATTTGGCATCTGGAGCAAAAAGCATTTAATTCCTTTTTCTGCACATTTTATCATCAGAGGTAGGTATGCTTCGTATTTAACTGCTCCCCCTGGATAAAAAATCATTGCGCGGTTTGTCTGGTTTTGAGGAGATACGACAACTGTGGTTCCATGGTTATTAAAAGAAATGCCGTTCTCTTCTGCTTCTGTAATGAGATTTGATAGGTCTACATCAGGGGAGTAGCTGCATGAGAAAAATACAAATAAATTGATTAAAAAAAATATATTAATAATTCTTTTCACACTGTAAATTTAGCACTTTTAATTTTTAAAGCAAACGTTATAACAAAACTGTTATAATTTTTTCTTGTTTAGGATGAATTTCGGCTTTATAATTGATAGTGAGTTTATATGGAGATTTATTATGACTTTACGTGATTTACTTTATCCAAAACAAGAAATAATTGACGGACTTTCATTTAGAAATAGATTGAAGATAAATACAATAGTTTTTGGCTCTATCTTCTGTATTTTGTGTTATATATTGCTTGGATCCCTCGTATTGTTCTCAGGAAATTTTTTAACAGCTGTTGTTTTGTATTCGACTGGTATTTTCTTTCTTTGTTCTTATATTTTCTTAAAGCTCGGAAGATTAAAAGTTGTTACAGTAACTATGACTGTCGCTCTTCTAGCCGGGGTTGCTGCAATTGGCTTTTTTGGATCAAGAATGGAAGATCCTATCGTTGTATATAGAACAACTTTGATGTCTACAATCATTGCGGCATTCAACTATGCCTTGTCTATTCGTAAATCTCAGCTCCATGCTTATCATCTCGGAAGTTATGCTATCGTGTTCTCAAGTACTTTCTTGAATTACGGTTCGATTATGGCAGATAATCCCAAAAAATGGATTGGTTCAATTCTTATCAATACATTCGGTATTTTTTGTACAAATATGTTCCTTTTGATTTCTAACCGCCAGCAAGAACAGATTATGCAGCATTCTGAAAAGGAACATAAAGAGGTTTCTAATAACCTTGAAAAAATCACAAATGTTCTTTCTCAGGCCCAGGAATCACTCAATGCCGGTAAAAAATTGAATCAGGCAGCCAATTCTGCGTCAGAAAGTGTTGAAAATATCAGTAATCTTTATAAACTGCTTATCGAAGATACAGGTAAACTTGAAAACCAGACAAATAACATTAAAACTGCCAGTGAAATCGTTAATACAAAATCTGTCAGCGTAAACGAAAGTATCGCAGAACAGAATAACGACCTTGCAGATATGTCTTCAGCAATGCAGGAAATCTCTGCAAACCTTTCAAATGTAAACCAGATTGCTCAAAAACGTCAGGAAGGTATGAAAGACGTAATTCAGGTACTTGATGAACAGAACGAATTGAGCCAGAGACTTGTTTCAGAAGTTCAGCATGTACAGGATTCTTCTCAGAAGATTGCTGCCTTTGTAAAAACAGTTGATGACATCGCAAATCAGACAAACCTTCTTGCCATGAATGCTTCTATTGAATCTGCTCATGCCGGTGAAGCAGGTAAGGGCTTTGGTGTAATTGCTCAGGAAATCCGCAAACTTTCAGAAGAAACTACCAAGAATGCTAAATTGATTTCTGATACCCTTCAGGAAAATACCCAGATGGTACAGGAAGCCAGTTTCTCGGTTCAGAACTTTGTTAAAACTACTGCAAAGAGTTCTACAGAAATCAAGCAGACCCTTAATTCTATGGAAGAAATCCTTAATGGTATCCAGGAAATGGATGTGGGTACAAGAGATGTAATGAATTCTGTTCAGAAAATCGTTAACAAGTCAGAAGACAACTCAAAGATGATTCAGGATGTAGTTAGTCAGATTGGTCAGCAGACGGAAAGTATTTCTCTTGTAACAGAATCTACTAATCAGTTAAAAGATCGCGTTCAGAATGTAAGCGAAAAACTTACTACAATTGCAGACGCCATGGTAGAAGTTCATAACAGTGCATCTGAGAGTGAAGAAATCTCTGCTAAGATCAAAAAACTTCTTGTATAAAATAGATTTATAATGGATAATCAAAGTTCATAATAATTTGGAGGATTTAAAATGACAAAATCAGAATTGGTTGACGCAATTGCACAGGAAACCAAACTTACAAAAAAGGATACAGATGCATTTGTAAAGGCATTTGTTGAAGTTGTTTCTAAAGCAATGGAAAAGGGCGATGATGTTGCTCTTACTGGATTTGGTACATTTTCAGTAGGTGAAAGAGCTGCTCGTTCTGGTCGCAACCCAAAAACTGGTGAAACTATCACAATCGCAGCAAGTAAGGCACCTCGCTTTAAGGCAGGAAAAGCTCTTAAAGATCGTGTAAATAAATAAATTATTTATATAGAAGATAATTGCTGTAACCCCTGGTTTTGCGCCAGGGGTTTTCTTTTAAGCGTTGGTTAAAAAAAAGCTGTCCGATTGGACAGCCTTTCTTATGAAAGATTATTTAAAGTCTTTTGGACGTCTTTCAGTGCGTTTGCATTTAGAACATTCTGCAACGTTCTTGAGCTTTCCGCCTTCATACAAAGTTTTCATTACAATTTCGCCACCGCAATCTGGGCAGTTGAATTTTTGTGTTGCAACAGTAGTACGAGAGTTTTTACTAGCTCCGGCCATGGTATCCTCCAAAAAAGATTAATACGTATTAGGTAAGTATT
>JAFNQK010000362.1 GCA_017386165.1 Treponema sp. | reverse complement strand
GGAACCAGATTACGATTGTAGATAAAAGGATTACTGTTCCAGCTTTTTTGATGAATGACCAGCCGCGTTCCCACATTGAACGCATTACATTCCCAAAGGTTGGCCAGTGGTAAGCAGGCAATTCCATTACGAAAGGAGTTACTTCGCCCATAAATGGTTTTGTCTTTTTAAGAATGATACCAGAACAGATGATTGCAGCAATACCGATAAAGTATGCAGAAGTAGCAACCCAAGCTGAACCACCAAAGATAGCACCTGCAACAAGGGCAATGAATGGAACTTTTGCACCACAAGGAATAAATGTTGTTGTCATGATTGTCATGCGGCGGTCCCGTTCACTTTCGATTGTGCGGCAGGCCATGATTCCAGGAATACCACAACCGGTTCCTACAAGTACAGGGATGAAAGATTTTCCAGAAAGACCAAAGCGGCGGAAGATACGGTCAAGGATAAAGGCAATACGAGCCATATAACCGCAGGCTTCTAGGAATGCAAGGAAGATGAACAACACGAGCATCTGAGGAACAAAGCCTAAAACTGCACCTACACCGGCAACGATACCGTCAAGAATAAGACCTTTGAGCCAGTCGGCGCAACCAATTGCATCAAGTCCGCTTTCGATAAGAGCAGGAATACCAGGTACCCATACACCATAATCAGCTGGATCAGGACCTTCTTCGCCGTATTTTTCAGCCATTTCTTTTGCTTCTGCAACAGCTTCTTCTGTAATTTCAACCGGTTCAGAAACTTCCATTGTTTCATCATCTACGATTACATAAGTTGCATCGCCATTTTCGTATGCTTCAAGAATGGCTGCTGTGTCACCGTATTCTTCTGCAGCTTCTTCATATGCAGAAGATCCGATACCGAACAAGTGATAACCATCACCAAAGAGACCGTCGTTTGCCCAGTCAGTTGCGGCGGCACCGATTGTTACCATTGAAACATAGTAAACGAGCCACATTACAACAGCAAAGATTGGAAGGGCAAGCCAGCGGTTTGTAACGATGCGGTCAATTTTATCTGAAGTAGACTTTTTGCCTGCATCATGCTTTTTGTATGTTCCCTTTAAAAGAGAAGCGATGTAAACATATCTTTCGTTTGTGATTAGGGATTCTGCATCATCGTCCATTTCTTTTTCGCAAGCCTTGATGTCATTTTCGATGTGAGCGAGTTTTTCTGCAGGAATTCCCAACTTTTCGATGATTTTCTGGTCGCGTTCAAAAATCTTGATTGCATACCAGCGCTGTTTTGATTCGTCCATTTCGTGGAGAACAGCTTCTTCGATGTGAGCGATTGTGTGTTCTACAGAGCCTGAGAAGTTGTGGAAAGGAACTTTTGCTCCTTTTTTAGCTTCCGCGATTACTGCATCACAGGCTTCGTTGATTCCCTTTTTCTTGAGAGCAGAAATTTCGATTACCTTACAGCCAAGGCGATTTGAAAGTTCTGCAATATCGATTTTGTCACCGTTCTTTTTAACAATATCCATCATGTTTACGGCAACGACCATTGGAATACCAAGCTCTGCAAGCTGAGTTGTAAGGAACAGGTTTCGTTCAAGGTTTGTTCCGTCTACGATGTTTAAGATTCCGTCTGGATTTTCATCGATAAGATAGTTGCGGGAAACAACTTCTTCCAGAGAATATGGCGAAAGAGAATAAATACCAGGAAGGTCGACGATTTCTACATCCCCTTCTTTTGATTTATATTTACCAGATTTTTTTTCTACAGTTACTCCAGGCCAGTTTCCTACAAACTGATTTGAACCTGTAAGTGCATTGAATAATGTTGTTTTACCCGCATTAGGGTTTCCGGCAAGTGCAATTTTCATTTATTTTACCTCAATAATTTCTGAATCTGCTTTTCTAAGTGAAAGTTCATATCCACGGACAGTGATTTCAACAGGGTCTCCGAGAGGAGCAACTTTTCTAACATAGATTTCAGCTCCTTTGGTAATTCCCATGTCCATAATGCGGCGCTTTAACGCCCCTTCTCCGTTGATTTTCTGAACAGTAACTGTCTGCCCAGTTTTAACTTCTCTTAAAGTCATATAAATATTCTCCTTGCCATTTCTTCGCTTAATGCGATTCGGCTTTCTTTGACATTAACAATGAGGTTTCCGGCATTTTTTGAAACAATGTTCACCTGCCCCCCGGGAACAAATCCCAGGTTTTCCAAATGCCTTTTGACTTCAGCATTTCCAGACACTTTTTTAATTATGTTTGACTCTCCGACATCCGCAAACATTAATGGCATCATGTGCACCTTCTATCTATTTTATTTAGTTAGATATGACTAATTAGATTATGCTAACAGATAAATTAATAAGTTTGATAAAAAAAGTCAATTAGTTAGCAAGGGGTAATTTTATGATATTGTTGAAGAGCAGGAAAAATTATAAAATACGTTTTAAGGGCAATTTTTGGAAAAGGAGGGCTTTTTGCGGCGAAGAAATTAGTGTTTGCAGGCCCATCCAATAAACCAGACGAGCAGCCCGCAAAAAGCAGCGATTCCTAACATATACAATGTGGCAAATTTAATAGTACGACGATTTATGTCTATCTCAAAATCTCGTTGCCATTCAAGATCTTTATGCTTGAGTTCATAATATTCCTCGGAACTTTCGTCTGTCAAATGCTGTAATTTAATCTCTTTTTTCTGAGTAGAGTCATTATCAGCTTTTTTTAATTGAGCGATTTCCTGTTTAAGGTTGTTTATTTCCTGAGTCTGCTGCTCAAGCAAATCAAGAATTTTTTTCTCTGTTTCACTTTGCATATGAAGGCTCCCTATTAGCTCACGAACATCATATTCGTCTTTGATTATATCATTGAAAAAGGGTAAAAACTAGAAAAATAAATTAGACACAACAATCAGATATACATGGAAAGAAATTAAATAAACAAAAAGATTCCTATTTAAAACTACGGCCTGAATCATTAGCTCAGGCCGTAATAAAATTTTACGCTGATTGAGCAATTATCTCAACTTAGCATAACCGTAAACTGCTGTATCGCCCAGTTCTTCTTCAATGCGGATAAGCTGATTGTACTTAGCCATACGATCGGTGCGGCTCATTGAACCGGTTTTAATCTGACCAGAGTTTGTTGCAACTGCGATGTCGGCAATTGTTGTATCTTCTGTTTCGCCAGAGCGGTGGCTTGTTACGGTTGTGTAGCCGTGGCGGTGTGCCATTTCGATTGCTTCAAGAGTTTCTGTAAGGGAACCAATCTGATTTACCTTGATAAGGATTGCATTTCCGGCACCAAGTTTGATTCCTTTTTCAAGGAACTTAACGTTTGTTACAAAAAGGTCATCGCCTACAAGCTGACAGCGGTCATCGATTCTTGCAGTAAGCTTTTTCCAGCCTTCCCAGTCGTTTTCGTCCAGTCCGTCTTCGATTGAATCAATCGGGTACTTTGTAATGAGTTCTTCAAGGTAAGCAATCTGTTCGTCGTCAGAAAGTTCTTTTCCGTTTGGATCCTTTGGAGTTCCGTTTGAAAGCTGCTTGTAGTTGTAGTAGAACTTTCCGTTCTTTTCTACAGAAAATTCAGAAGCAGCGCAATCCATGGCGATTTTTACATCTTCGCCAGGTTTGTAACCTGCATCCTTAATTGCCTGAACGATTGAATCCAGGGCATCGTTGATTCCGTCAAATTTTGGAGCAAATCCACCTTCATCACCTACAGCTGTAGAAAGTCCGCGGCCCTTAAGCAATTTTGCAAGGGCATGGAAAACTTCTGCACCCATGCGGATAGCTTCTTTTTCTGATTTTGCACCAACAGGACGAATCATAAATTCCTGGAAAGCGATAGGAGCATCAGAGTGAGCACCGCCGTTGATAATATTCATCATCGGAACAGGAAGAACATGTGCGTTTGCTCCACCGATGTAACGGTAAAGTGGTACATTCAAAGCCTTTGCAGCAGCTTGAGCAGTAGCCAAAGAAACGCCAAGAATTGCATTTGCACCCAGCTTTGATTTTGTTGGAGTTCCGTCGAGAGCAAGCATCTTAAGGTCAATTGCGCGCTGTTCAAAAACGTTTTCGCCTTTAAGGGCTGGAGCAATAACTTTGTTTACATTATCTACAGCTTTAAGAACACCCTTTCCGCCGTAACGAGCTTTATCCCCGTCGCGAAGTTCAAGGGCTTCGTTTTCACCTGTACTTGCTCCGCTTGGAACCGCAGCACGGCCAAGAACGCCATTTTCAAGAATAACATCTACTTCAACAGTAGGATTTCCTCGTGAATCAATAATTTCACGACCAATTACATTGCTGATTGCAACTTTGTTTAACATTTTTATACCTCTGAGTGAGACCGCCGGTCAGAGCGGGCTCTGATATATAGCAAAGCGTTAAGAAAAATTGCGATACAGCAATTTTTTAGCTTTACCTGCTATGGAAAATATTGCAGACCTGTAAAAGCCCTTACACTGCAGAAGTGGAACAAAAACAGGCCTGCAATTTACAAAATATACTGGCTAGGTACATTTCGGTTAGCATTACCTAACGTATATAATCTAACAAATTTACATATTGTTAGCAATAGGTAACTAGTATTATTCTTTACCATAAAAAAAGGGATGCTCAGTCTGGCAGAACCGAACATCCCTTGTATTAAATAAAATATGTGCTTAAATCGTCATATTTTATAGGAGCCAAAATTATTTTAGAGCGGCACTTGCCCAGGCTTTGCTCTGTTCAAGGCCATCGGCATCTGGGGTAAGATTAATCTGAAGAGGATCGCCGACAAGAACTGCTCCAGCTGCTTTTATGCGGTCAGCCCAGTCGCGGAGCCACTGACCATCACCCCAATCGTAGGAACCAAAGATTCCGACTTTTTTTCCGCTGAGGGAAGATTCCAATTTAGCATAAAAATCTTCCATAGAATCTTCGAGGACTTCATCACCCATGGCAGGGCTTCCGAGAAGGATTACATCGGATGACGCTACTGCAGAAGAATCTGCACCGTCGGCAGTTCCAAATAAAACTTCTGCCCCACTTGTTTTTACTGAATCAGAGATGGCATTTGCCATTGCCTCTGTATTTCCTGTTGTACTTGCATAAATAACTGCAACTTTCATAACTACCTCTTTATTCAAAATTTTAGCCGTTTCAAAAACCTATGCAGCCTGAACGACTTTTTTATAAGTTTTTACAATCTTTCCAAGAGAGTACCCTTGATCAAACCATTTACTGCACAAACTGCTGCATTCCCTAAATAGAGCCTGTACCTGTCTAGCTTTGTATACATCTGAATAACATTTCCAGGTACCACAGTATTTACAGTTCTTGCCACAGTTAGATTCAAAATCGATTACATCCTGTAGCGGATATCCAAGAATAATTCCTACCTCATGGGGAAAACATTCTCCTGATTTTACAGTGCATCTTAAACGTTCTTTTAATTGAATGAAAAAGTTTGCACTAACCTCCGCCGTAAGGCTCCCCTTCTCGTTTGCAAAGTATCCCTTCTTTTCAAGATAAGAACTGACATCTTTCTGAAGCAAAAGCGTTTCTATCCAATCTTTGTTATAGACCAGAATAAGAATCCTGCCACCTCTGATTCGCTCAGAAATGCATGAAAGGCCATGAGAACCAAGATGCTTTTTCCACTGGAAAAAAGCTTTTCTGCAAAACATTGCTTCCGAAACTGAAAACAGATTTGCAGGTTTTATTCCACAAATCGATGGTGCCATGTAGTGAATCATCAACTGGTCAAAACTCATATAGTTCTCTTTATTGTGTTAGCACCTGCTAACTTATAATCTCAAGATACAGAGAAATTTTTATTATGTCAAGTAGTTAGACTCTGCTAACGGTTGAAAATTAAAAATACTTGTTTTATAGTAGAATTATGAAACAAACAATATTAGGACTTTTACTTCCATTTTTAGGAACAACCCTTGGAGCCGGAACCGTTTTCTTTATGAAAAAAGAAATGAACGATAATGTTCAACGTACCCTGCTAGGTTTTGCGGCCGGTGTAATGGTTGCGGCAAGTGTCTGGTCTCTTTTGATTCCTGCAATGGAAATGAGTGGCGATATGGGACGACTTGCTTTTCTCCCGGCGTTGATCGGTTTTGCCCTTGGAGTTGCGTTCCTGTTTCTTTTGGATAAGATTACACCTCACCTTCACGCAATGGCAGAAAAACCGGAAGGTTCAAAAACCTTGCAGGGAAAAGTCAGCCGAACTATGATGCTTGTTTTTGCAGTTACTCTTCATAATATCCCAGAAGGAATGGCAGTTGGCGTAGTTTTTGCAAGTTTTCTGACAGGGACAAGTTCTATAAATGCGGCAGGGGCCCTCGCCCTCTCCATCGGAATTGCAATTCAGAACTTTCCGGAGGGCGCAATTATTTCAATGCCGCTCCGAGCAGAAGGAAACAGCAAAGCAAAGTCCTTTTTATTTGGAACCTTGTCGGGAGCAGTAGAACCGGTTGCCGCAATACTGACAATTCTTTTAACCTCGGTGATTCTTCCCTTCCTGCCGTATCTTTTGGCCTTTGCAGCGGGAGCAATGGTCTATGTTGTAATAGAAGAATTAATTCCGGAAGCAACCCGAGATGAAAAGACGGACATCTGTACCATCGGTTTTGCAGTGGGATTTGCCCTAATGATGGTGCTGGATGTTGCCCTGGGCTAGTCCAGTTTTAGACCTTGAGTATCCTCAAATATTCCTTATGCTCGTCGGTCACTCTGAAGCTTTCAAGTGCTTTCTGAATTGCTTTATTGTGAGTCCATGGATTCAGCTTATGTTGTTCGATAAAAGGAAGAACCTGATCCCAGTTTTTAGCAAGAGCTGTGGCAAAATACCAGGCGGCCATCATTTTTAAGTAGTAGTCTTCAGCTTCGCCTTTTCTAGACATTCTGGAAACAACGAGGTCAGCATATTCCGTTTTAAAATCCTCACCTAAAAACTCGTTCATGAGGATGCGCATTCCGTAGCGGGAAGTATAAATGTGGTCCGAAGAAATCCAGTTTTTTACCAGCGAAAGAAGCTTTTTGTGATTCTTTTTAAAAACCTTAGGACTAGCCTGATCGCAAACCGGCCAGCAGTCCACATAAGGAAGAAACCGTTCAACCTGATTGATGCATTCATCAAAATCCTTTATAAGAGCAACGATAAAAAAATGAATCAGGTTTTCTTCAAAATATTTATGAGGAAGTTCCTGTAAAAAAGCAGAGGTAGTGTCATGGTTAGAGGCAATCTTTTTTGCAAGAGTTCGCAAATCGGGAGTGCGAATTCCAATCATCTGTTCTTTTGTTATGCCGGGAACAAGTTTTATCTGAAAATCCCGGTACTTTTCGTCCTGTAAGGAAAAGAGTTTTCTGGTTATTTCTTCCATATAAATTACCTTAGATACAGTTTATCACCGATTTCCGAAAAAATAAAATGTGCCAGACTTTATTGACCTTAAACTTAGAAAATGCTATAAAACAATTATTACAAACGCAAAGGCGCGGAATCTTTTAGATTCCGCGCCTTTTTTTTTTGAGTTTATCCAATCCCTTCAAAATGGAGTATAGAATATGAATGGTTTAATTGATGCAGTCTGGGTCGCTGTCTGCGGTTCCCTCGTATTTTTTATGCAACCGGGTTTTCAGATGGTTGAATCGGGACTAACCCGTGAAAAAAACAGCATAAATGTTGCAATAAAAAATCTTACGGACATTGGAATTTCACTTTTTGTGTACTGGCTGTTTGGTTTTGCAATTATGTTCGGGTATTCAAAAGGCGGATTTATCGGAACAACACATTTTCTTCCTGGGGGATTTAATAACGTTTCTTTTGATTTATGCAACTTTCTTTTCTTTGAAGCAATGTTTTGTTCAACAAGTGCAACAATTGTTTCAGGGGCTGTTGCAGAACGAATGAAATATTCTTCATACATCATTTCAACCTTCATAATTTCTGCCTTGATTTATCCGGTTTTTGGTCACTGGGCATGGAACGGAATCCAGCCTTCCTTTATTTCAGACTCTGCAGGCTGGCTTAATAAAATCGGCTTTGTAGATTTTGCAGGTTCCACCGTTGTTCATTCTGTGGGCGGATATGTGGCTCTTGCGGGAGTTATAATTCTTGGAGCCAGAAAAGGACGCTTTGTCCAGGATTACCAAAGTGGAAAAACAAAACCCCGTGAAATTCAGGGATGTAACATTCCAATGACCGTTGCCGGAGTTTTCATTCTCTGGTTTGGATGGCTCGGATTCAACGGTGGTTCTGATCTTGCCTTTACTGAACGGGTTCCTCAGGTTCTTATAAACACCTGTATCAGTGCCGCAACCGGAATGCTCTCTTCCCTCTTTGTGGGCTGGGCATTCTCGGGACTTCCAAACGTAAACTTTGTAATTAATGGAACCCTTGCCGGCCTTGTTTCAATTACTGCAGGCTGTCACTGCGTAACTCCTGGGGCTGCAGCATTAATCGGAATAATCGGCGGAATTGTAATGCTTCTTGCTTCAAAGCTCCTTGAAAAAATAAAGCTTGATGATGCAGTCGGTGCAATTCCAGTTCATCTTGCCGCAGGAATCTGGGGCACTCTGGCAGTAGGAATTTTCGGTCAGCCTGAACAGCTTGGAACAAATCCGATTCTTGGAAGCCAGCTTTTGGCACAGGTTATTGGAATTGCT
>JAFNQK010000361.1 GCA_017386165.1 Treponema sp. | reverse complement strand
GTATCATAAAAATCGTCAAGCCTGTTGCTTTGCAAGTATAACAGCGCAAGTTCAAAATTGGCAGACACTGCATGTTGATTGAATCCGCAGATAAATTCTAAAACGTCAATTTCCTTTTCCAGCAGATATTCCCTGTATGATTCTTTTGAATAAACGGTTTTCAAATAATCAATGACAATATACAGACATAATTTATTGTCAATCGTATTTAGCATTTTAGGACTTTGAGATACGAAATCTTCAAACAGCATTTTTTTCTTGCTCAAGAAAACTGTCGTTCTGTTAAAAACGCTTTCATTTTTACTCAGCGGATTTATTTTGACTTTCTTTTCAATCAATTCGTCCGGCTCGGAAATGATTTTTAAATAATCTCCCGGTTTCAATGTTTTTATCAACAAATCAAGGAATTTCTCTGAGAATTTACCGAATATAAACGAAAGCACGAATGATATGAATGCAGCGATTAAATATATGAAACTTGGATTTTCATTCTCTTTTCGTATTTCTATTTGATACAGGATAAAGAAAAAAAATCCTGCCAGAATGAAAAGGTTTTTCAAATGGAAAAATAATTTGCGCCCTTTGTTTACCATAAAAAATTTTACTGGCGATGAATACTCTATTCGGCCTGATATTTCCTTTAAGAATTCTTCCTGATCGCTGTTTACAAATGTCGTATCATCTTCCAAAATTTCAGGAAGTGCACCAATCGTATTGAGTATTTTTTCTTTTAGGATTTCATAATCTATGTTTTTGTTCGGAAAAACTTTTTGAGTCATCCAATAATAGATTATTTCGATTTTATAATCATCAAATGCAGGACCGTTTGCAGTTCCTTCATCGGATGATTGTTCTTGAACATCGTTTTCTTCATTTTCATCAGCTTTATTCTGCACGGCATATACATTTGAATTTTTCTTATTCTTTCCATAAAAATATAAAGAGATTAAAAGCGTGACGATTATAATGATTCCAAAATATAAATAATTCATTTTTCCCGATTTTGATGTTTTACCTGAATTTTTTCAAGCTTTTTATCATGGAATTTTCTTCGGCCGTAAAGTCTTTTTCAGAAAGCGATGGAGTAACGGGCTTGTACCATAAAAATCGGCTGAACGTATCTGACCATTTTTCGTTTTTAAACTGATAGCCGTGCATGGCGTAAATTGAGTTTATTAAAAGTTGGGCATAAACACCTGCAACTTTGGTTTTTGCCTGGAATTCCGTAAAGCCGCTTTCATATAATTCTTTTACCCATGCATAGAACTTTTCTTTTTCTCCAAGTTCTTCATAAATCCATGTTCTATCAGAATCTTCTCTGTATTCGTCATCGAACCACCATCGTGAACCGTTGGTATATCCCGGTATTTTGAACAGCTCATCTTTTACAAGGTCATAGGCAAATTCCTGTTTCCAATTATCCGGAGAATGGATAGCCGACGTAATTGTTTCTGCTTCCCATTCTTTTTGAGGTTTTATATTTTCCAGAATCCATGTTATTACGGTCTCTTTTTTAGTTTTATCGTATTTGATTGATTTTGGTGCATGGGAAAAGGAACCCCAATGATAGCTCATGCTGTCTATGTCCCATATATAAT
Source organism: Treponema sp. (assembly GCA_017386165.1). Lineage (GTDB taxonomy): Bacteria > Spirochaetota > Spirochaetia > Treponematales > Treponemataceae > Treponema_D. Next base: position 2,065 of record JAFNQK010000361.1, on the reverse strand, counting down.
TTTTTTCACCGGCGATTTCAGAAACATAATATTTTTTCCATTGATATTTGTATTTTGAATGGAAAATAATCGTTGCCTTTTTAATGTTGTTTGCCCATGAACTGCCGGTTGAAAGGATATATGACCAGGTTTTCCATGACCAACCGATGCTGTCACTGCCATAAGAGTATCCTGCATTATATTCATCTACAACTTCCAGAACCTGTCCAGGCGCAAAGACGAGTTCGGTCGTAAACCAGAAATCGAATGAGCCGTATTGATTGGCAGAGGCAATTAGTTTTCGTTCGAGTTTTTTTCCGTTGCAGCGGCTTCTAAAATTGTAATATTTTTCTATTGCGGATTTTGTCTGTTCGTCATCCTTTAAGCGGTTTTCATCTGCTGAAACTCCGGTTTCCTCATACCACTTTACGGGAAATCCGATTGTTACGGTTTGTTTTTGCGAAGAAAGATTTTTAAAATGAAAAGTTACTTTTACCCTGTTCTCCCAGATTTCTACGGTTTCGTCCGTCATTTCTATGGAATCACAGTTTTGGATTGAAAATCCTCCAAGACTGGGTTCGATTGTTCCATGAGCATCATCTGCAAAAGCGCCTAAACTAATTAAAATCAGTAATAATAAAACAGTAATTTTTTTCATATTTTTTCCTTTTAACCGCACGTCGATTGACTGCCTGTCATTCAAAATCAATGTGTGTGCAACAATATCTTCAATGCGGAAATCAATAAATTACATATCCTTATCAGACCAGGAACGGAATGGTTTGTTCCAGGAACCGATTTCAATCAGGTTTCCCTCGGGGTCTGCAATATAACAGGTTCTTTGTCCCCATGGTTCGGTTGTCGGCTCCAATACGCTTGCGGCACCTTTTGAAATCAGTTCCTTATATTTTTCATCGACTTCATCAAATGTGTCAACGTACAAAGCAATTTCTCCATGACCGTTGAATCCTTTTACATACTCATATTTTCTGCCGGTCATTTTTTCAAAATCATTTCTGCCGTAAAGCATAAAGAGTGTGCCGTCTTTTATTAAATAGACATTCTGCGCATCTTCGGATTCTTTGATTTCAAATCCAAGAACGTCCCTGTAAAAGCGAATCATTTTCGGCATGTCTTCTACTAATAATCCAAAACCGTCTAAGTGCATTTTTTTTCTCCTGTTGTGGCGCGATTACACCAATTTTTCATAATCACGTTTGGCATAAAATATATGCATAATTGTGACTACCTTTTTATTTTCATCATCATCAACAACATATAGGGCAACATAATTTTTCATAAAGAGAAATCTTCTATAACCTTTTCGTTGTAAGCTCATAATCGGGCAAAGCGGGAAGGTGTATGGATTATCGTATAAATAACTTTTTTGTTCATAGAAATCGTCCAAGAGTTTTCTTGCAGAAACAGGATTAGATAAATCTTCGACAAAATATTTTACGATTCCCGTAAGTTCCGTCTTTGCAGAATCAGCTATTTCCACTTTATAAGCCATACTTTTCCTTTATGTCGGAAATTGCGTCATCAACATCGGATACTCGGCCGGCTTTTACATCTGCTTCAGCGATAGCAAGTTTATTGTACAGATTATTTAAAAAAGTTGATTTTTCAAAAGTTTCCATGCTCATAATAACCATATCGCCATAACCATTTTTTGTAATGAAAATGGGTTCCTGGGTTTCATGGCAGAGATTTGAAATTGCGGTCGTATTCTTTAAGTCTCTTATGGGAACAATCTGTGGCATAATCACACTCCTTTGTGGGATAATTATACCACAATATATTGTTTTGTCTATTATTTTTGCAGATAAATTATTACGAAGGAACTCGACTATAACAACTGGGTGTTGGCTACTAAGCTTGGTTATGCTATTTTATCATTTCTAAATAACGCCTTTTACCTTTATTATCACAGCACCATAAAAATTTACTGTTTTTCGTTTTACAGTTACTGCATTTATAAAATATTTTTTTTGTAAAAAATGATTTTCCTGTTTCTGGAATAACCAAGCTATTGCATTTTTCACAAAAACCCATGTTGTAAAAGTGTTCTGGAATTTCATTTTTG
>JAFNQK010000360.1 GCA_017386165.1 Treponema sp. | reverse complement strand
GGACAAACACGACCACAGATTGCAGGTAGGAGCGAAGTCTTTTTGATTGTATCAACAGCAGCCTTAAAGTTTTCGTTAGCGATTTCGCGGATAAAGCCCGGAATATCGATATTTACAGGGCAGCCTTCCATACAGAATGGCTTTGCACACTGAAGACAGCGGTTAGCTTCTACAATAGCCTGTTCCTTGCTGAAGCCAAGGGCAACCTCGTCCATCTGGCGGGCGCGAACCTTTGGATCACGGGCAGGCATTTCCATCTGAGGAATGGCATTGCGGTCTTTAGCAGTGAGCTTGCCGTTAGCCTTAATCAAATCATTAATTTTATTAAGTTCTTCTGTTACATTAATTGCCATTTTTCTGCTCCTACTTCTCGATGCCAAGACCAATCTTGCACTTGTGGAAATCTTCCTGCTCGCGTGGCTTGAAAGACTTCATACGCATCATCATGTTGTCCCAGTCTACAATGTGAGCATCAAACTCTGGACCGTCTACACAAACGAACTTTGTTTCTCCGCCAACAGATACACGGCAGCCACCGCACATTCCGGTTCCGTCAATCATAATTGTATTCAAAGAAACTGTAGTCTTAACACCGTACTCCTTAGTTGTAGCGGCACAGAACTTCATCATGATTGGAGGTCCGATTGCGATAACCTCAGCTGGAGGACACTGGCTTTCACACATTTCCTTTACAGGAACAGTTGATACACCCTGGCGGCCGGCAGAACCATCATCAGTCATAATGATTACTTCGTCTGCAAGAGCCTTCATTTCATCAACATAAATAAGAAGATCTTTATTGCGGGCACAGATAACCATGATTACCTTGTTACCGATAGCCTTGTGAGCCTGAACGATTGGGTAACATGGAGCAACACCAAAACCACCACCAACAACAAGTACAGGGCGGTCATATTTTTCGATTTTAGATGGATTTCCAAGAGGACCGAGCACAGCAGGAAGTTCTTCACCAGCCTCTTTCAAAGAAAGTTTCAAAGTAGATGCACCAACAGCCTGGAAAACGAGAGCAATCCAGCCCTCTTCGGCATTTGCATCAGCGATTGTAAGCGGAATGCGCTCACCAAAGTCCAGATCAACCTGAACGATAACAAACTGTCCTGCCTTGCGGTTGCGTGCAATTTCAGGAGCAGTAACCTTCATATAAAATACACCGGCAGAAAGCTGTTTTTTTTCAATAATTTTAAACATCTTCAGTCCTCTTAAAAAATAAATGGTAAATTATTTTACAAAAAAAACACGCGATGGGCAACACCACCGCGTGTTTTGATAAAATTGACTGTTATGTCTATTAGAATCCCACTGTCAGGTAAGCGTAAGCGCCTACACCACCAACAGAAAGGCTCTTTTTGAAGCTTGAAGACTGAGAAGAGATTCCCAAATCAAGCTGGATCAAACGGATATTAAAGGTTGTTCCAAGCTGATGGATAAAGAGCTGATCTTTATACTGTGTAGAAACTCCAACCTTAATCATATCAATAAGATTAATTCCAAAGCCAAGATAGTATTCAGGATAGAAAACTGCAGCATCGCAGAATGGTCTTCTGATACCAAAACCGGCACCGGCTCGGGCATTAAAAAGTGAACCAAGAAGATTCTTATCAAGATAAACATTGAACTTCAAAGGACGATGAATTGTAAGGTCTGCATCCTGATAACCTG
>JAFNQK010000359.1 GCA_017386165.1 Treponema sp. | reverse complement strand
GATGCCTGCCACGCTCGCGGAATGAAAATCATCTTTGACTTTGTTCCAAATCATACCTCAAATCAAAATCAGTGGTTTATCGACTCAGCTAACGACTCAAACGCTAAATCTTCCTGGTATGTATGGAACAGCAAGGCGCTTGACTGGAAGAACTCCTGGGGCGCAGATGCCTGGCACCAAAACGGTAGCAAATACTATTACGCAGCATTTGCAGATACCCAGCCAGACTTAAACTTCCGCAACTACGAAGTCCGCGCCGAAATGAAAAATGTCGTTAAATACTGGCTCAACAAAGGTTTTGACGGTCTTAGAATCGATGCCGTTCGCTACTTAATCGAAACTCCTGACACCCTTACCGACTCAGAACTCACCCATGAATGGTTCCAGGAATTGCGACAGGAAATTGATGCCTACGAAAGTCCTAAGTTCATGGTTTGCGAAGCTTGGATTACGGATAACCGCCCAGAATTATCTAAATACTTTGGTACAAGTGAAAAGCCAGAATTCAATATGGCGTTAGACTTTGATCAGGGAAAATCAATTATAGAACAGGTCCGCTATCATAACACAAATATTACAGATAGCAATGGTTATAAATATAATGCTTTATATAAATTCTATACAAACACAACTAGTCATATTTATGGTACTTTCTTAGGTAATCACGATGAATATTACAATCGTCTTGGAGATTATGAATCAGTATTTTCTGCTAGTGGCGAAAAGCTTTGTACTGCACTTTCTTTATTGCGCCCTACAGTTCCATTTATCTATTATGGAAATGAAATCGGTCAAAAATCCGGAAATCAAAGCGGTGATTTCAAATTACGACAACCATTTGACTGGTATACTGCAACTACTCAAAAATCTGTCGAAAACTCAATTTTGAATGTAAACAATAAAATCCTATCTCTTCGTAAGTCAGAAGAATACAAAGATTTATTTTCTAACGCATTAATTGAATTATTAAATCTCGACATGATTTATTCAGATTCTAGAGAACCATGGACTAGCGCTATTGGCTATATTATATCTAATAATGATAAAGAACTTCTAATTGTTGCTAATTTAACAGAAAATCTCCAAAATACTTTATATTTTTCTGATTTTGGCTATACAAATTATCCAAATTATTCCTTATTAATCGGAAATCAAGATACCTACACAAGAATGGCAAAAGAAACATACACCAACGGTGCCTCTGATATCTTGTTCTACAACTTCTGCCCATACGAAATCCGCGTTTACGACCTTACTTCTTCTAGTAAATCATGTGTTCTCGATGCGTGGAACTTCCCGCTGACAACTATATATCTGCGCGGCTCTATGAATAATTGGGGATATACAAAAATGACACTGTCTGGAAACGTATTCTCAAAATCTATTAATCTTGCTGCTGGCATTAAATACGAATTCAAGTTTGACGAGACAACCTGGTGGGGACATTCTTATGGTCCCGAATCTTCAACTGCTGCGACAGTTTCTTTGGACACACCACTTAATGTAAGTGATTATCCAGGTATCGGTACAAACTTCAGCTTCACTGCAACAGAAGCTGGAAGTTATACCTTTACCTTTAACAAAGAAACAATGCAGATAAGCGTTTCAAAAGACTAGAATAGTTAATTCAACTTCTTCTTATGCTCGCTGAGCCAATCAAAAAGGTTTAGCGAGCTTTTTTTATCGTCAAAACACTGGTCGTTCAGGACATACATCCAGCTGGAGTGGCCGTCAAATTGATAAGGCTTTCCGTCATTTCCAAAAAGAGTTCCAGTGGTGTCGTGAACATCCTTAAACACCGAAGTATGCAAATCCGGATGAAAGTCATTTTCCAAACGTTTGATAGTTGGAATCGAAGTCACTTTTGGATTTACAGTACCATCGTTTTCGGCATAGGTGAACCACAAAGGCATTTTCTTGAGAGCCTTAAACTGTTCTGTCGTAATCTTATTGTATAGATAGAATTCACAAGTCGGAAACGCTGCCGCAAAAAACTCAGGACACTGCAAAACCATATTCATAGTCATGTAGCCCCCCGCAGAACATCCTCCGACATAAATGCGGTTTGTATCAATTTCCGGATGGGATTCCAAAAAATCAATCAAAAGATTTTTAACCGGCTCAGTATAAAATGAAACTGCAGCAAAAGGTTTTTCATCTGTTTTTAACTGCGATTCTTCCTCTGTCGGCAAAAGCTTGTTCATAAAAGAACTAACCGCCTTGGTCGGCATATCGCGGTCAATCGGAGCCCAGTAACGAATTCCTACAGAATTGCTTTCAGTAGTTTCAAGCCAGCCGGTTGGACACTGGGGAATCAAAATCGCAACTCCATCCTTAAAATGGGACTGGATTTTATCTCCAGCAAGAGCACTGGCCTTGGCATTGAACAAAGTTATATACGGATCAAAACCACTTTCCCCAATTCCATGGAACCACAAAATCAGAGGAACCTTGTTCTTAGATTTTGGTATATAAAAGGAATAGCCCAGCTTTCTTTCTCCGTTCTTTGGATTAGAAGTTGCAAGTACAAACTTGCTGACAGGTTCATTTACAAAACCTGCAATATTCTTGGTTTCAATGCCAAGGTGGTCATATTCAATTTCATAACCAAAAAGGCTTTCAAACTGTGTCCCCATAAGGTAGCCCACAAATGGAGAATTATTTTCGGTCTCAGGATGAACTTTAAAGCAAATCGCAATGTACGAGCTTTTTCCTTCAACCTTATTTCCGCGAACATCACAGATATACGCATCAACAGGTTTTAGTTCACCTTTTGCAAAACTAACCTTTGTTCCCTTATAAATTACCTGGCGGTTGATTTCAAAATCTTCCAATATCACATCTTCCTGGGTAATATCTTTTCCAACATTCAAAACAAATTTTGAAATGCATGGTCCCCAGTCATAAGAATCCACATAAACCGCAAACTGATCAGGCTTTGGATTCACAGTAGAATAAAAACGTTCACAAAAAACATTGGCACAAAAAGAGAATAACGCGCAAAATGCAATAATTAATTTCTTCATATTAATATTCTAACAGAATTTACAATGCAAATTCCAATGCAAAACCAATAGTTTTTATAAAAAAAATACTATAAAATCAATAAAACGATTAAAAGTCGAGTTTCAACAATCGAGGCCACATATGAAAATCAAAGCTGCACCTTCTACTCTTTCGGGAACTATTCAGGTTCCGGGTTCTAAATCACATACAATCCGCGCGCTCCTTTTAGCCGCTATGGCAGAAGGAACAAGTCACATCCACAATCCTCTTCCGAGCGCTGACTGTTTGAGCACAAGCAAAGTTCTTCCATTATTAGGTGCACAGGTTGACCTCGGAAACGGTGGAGACAACCCGGGCGGAGTCTGGACAGTAACCGGTGCCGGAAAAGACATTCACCTTCCCACAGATGTTGTAAATGTTGGTGACAGCGGTTCCCTTTTGTATTTTTTGTCTTCTATTGCAGCCACTTTTGACGGATGGACTGTTTTTACAGGCGATGACTCAATTCGCCGCCGCCCGGTTCATCATGTTGTAGATGCCTTAAACCAGCTCGGCGCAGAATGCCACATCAGCCAGCCTGGCAAAACCGTTTGTCCTCTTTTAATCAAAGGAAAAATCCAGCCAGGAATTGTAACCACTGCCGGAGAAGTAAGCAGCCAGTACATCAGCGGAATGATGATGGCAGGCCTCCGGTTAAACGGAACTCTCAACATCGAACTCACAAATCCAAAAGAAACTCCATACCTTACAATGACACAAAAATGGCTTGAGAGCGTTGGTGCCAAGGTTGAAATCTCCGACGATTACAAACACATCGCAGTTCACGGACCGGTACAGATTAAAGCCTTTGATAGAACTGTTCCAAGCGACTGGGAAGGAGTTGCATTCCCTCTCATCGCTGCCCTTTTAACAGACAGTGAAATTACAATCACCGGTATCGACGGCAGTGGAACCCAGGGAGATGACCAGATTGTAAATATCCTGACTCAGCTTGGCGCCGATATCGAATGGAACAAAGAAAAAGAAACCATCACCGTCCGTGGCGGCAAAAAAGCACGAAACGGTCTGGGTCGTCTTTCTACCGAAAACCTTCCAAACGGAGAATTGCATATTCCGATTTCTGGATATCCGGATGCAATCTGTGCAATTGCAGTTATTTCCTGCTTTACTCAGGGAAAAGTTATCATTGAAGATGCTGCCGTTTGCCGCCGCAAAGAAACTGACCGTATCAAAGCCATGACAGAACTTTTGACAAGCCTCGGCGCTGATATCCAGGAAGGCTCTGATTACATGATTATCAACGGCCAGTCTCCAGTTCTCGCCGACGGAAAACCAAACCCAGACTTTAAGATTCATGGTGGAAAAATCGAAAGCTATGACGACCACCGAATTGCAATGAGTTTTGCATGTATGGGACTAGGACTTAAGAAAGGTGAATCAATTATCATCAACGACGCAGAATGCTGTGCGGTGTCGTTCCCACATTTCTACGAAGTAATGAATAAAATCAACGCCGGCTTTGAAGAATCCCTCTAAAAAAATAAAGGTCGCAGATTGACAACCTACGACCTAACAAAAATAAAAATAATGGAGGAGATTTAAAAAGTCTTTCATGTTGTAACTCTTTGACAGTTTGACTTTAATAGTGATAGTTGGGCTATCACTGTATTTATACTACACTCATTTTTTATTTAGTGCAAGTATTTTTTCCATTTTTATTCTTTTTTTTTACCATGCAATTACTGGTGATTTATAGAAAGTCTTTGTGCTTACATTCAATTTGAGATAAGCTTTTCCACCTTTTGAACCAAGAACATCGTATTTTCCCCATACATCTGTACGGCTATAGCTTTCTACGTGTGCCTTTTCCCAGTTAAGACCATATCCGCCGCTTTCGCGCTGCAATCCGGCAATTGCTCTCAATGTGTTGTTGAACAAGCTTCCGCTCAAATATGGAACTACATCCGAAGTATCTCCAAGGCGTCTTGTTGTTCCTTCACGGCTACCAGCAGAAAGAAGAGGTGAACCAAATGTTACTGTATTCAAAACGTTGTAATATTTTTTGATATCATCATTTGCTGCAACCTGCTGACAAATCATTCCTCCAAGACTGTGTCCGGCAAGTACAATATTTGAATTCTTTGGAACATTGTTCTTAATTACAGAAACAACATTTCTAACATAAGCATTATCAAGATTGAATCCAGAAAGAAGATCTGTAAGATATCCTGTTGCCTGATTGTCTACAAATTCTGTTCCAGAAAGTGTAACAAGGTAAACAGTCTTACTTGTCCAGCCATTAACCAATGTACCCTTTGTAAGAATAATAGGTCCCTTTTCTCCTTCGTTATAACCTTCTCCTACAAGGTCATACAAAGCTGGGGCTGTCGAGAGAGTAACTGTGCTTGTAACGGCACGGCTAGACATTTCAATGTCATCATCAAGTTCAACATCATAGTTGTATGCTGATTGACATCCAACGAAAATGAGCGATAAAGCAAAAACAAAGGCTGAAATGATTTTCCCATTCTTTTTAATCATATTCATAAAAACCTCTTTAGTGATAGATAAAATTTGTTTTTGAAAGGTTATCTATCACCTAATTTAATTATAGGTAGCTTTAACATACACGCAAATTTTTTTTTTAAATTTTTCAAAAATTTCTCAAATTTCATTGCAAATTCTGATAGGCTTGTTTAAATTCAATTCATAATAAATGATAGTAACATATCACTTTAGTAGACAAAAATGGCAGAAAGAGTAGATACACTAAAAAACAGCGGATATAAGATAATTCAGGACAAGGAAAAATTTTGCTTTGGAATCGATGCAATGCTTCTTGCAAATTTTGCCCAGGCCCATTCAAAAGAAGAAGTTTTTGACCTTGGCACCGGCACCGGCATTATTCCTCTCTTGATGTGCCACTCCACCAGAGCTCTTCATTTTACCGCCCTGGAAGTCCAGTCCGAAAGTGCCCGGATGGCTCAGCGTTCTGTAGAATTAAACAACCTCCAGGAACGCATCTCGATTGTTAACGGTGACATCAGAAACATTGAAAAACTTTTTTCTAATCGTATGGCAAACGTGGTTGTAACAAATCCGCCGTATATGACCGTCTTGCAGGGAAAAACCAGTCCCAACGATGCCAAATCCATCGCCCGCACCGAGATTCTTTGCAATCTGCAAGATGTTATAAAAGGCGCTTCTTATCTCTTAAAACCCTGCGGCCGTTTTTACATGATTCACCGCCCAAACCGCCTTGCAGAAATCATTTCCCTCTGCAAAGAATACAAAATGGAACCAAAACGAATGCAGCTTATCTATCCGTACTACGATAAACCTGCCACCATGGTAATGATTGAAGCCCGAAAAGACGCCAACCCCGACCTGATAGTCCAGGAGCCCTTAATCGTATACAAGGAACCAGGAGTCTACACCGACCAGGTAACCGCTATTTATCAGAACAACTGATTCACACTCCCAATAATAGCCTTATAGCCCATAACTTAAAATCTAAAAATCCATCACCAAAAGCCCGGTTCCTTTTTTAATGCTTACGAGGGCCGGTTTTGTCTTATCAAGAACTTCATTACTCACCGCATATTGATAAGAATTTTTTATAACTCCATTTTCAAGGGGGTATTTTGCATTTTTTATGCTAACCCCGGTACATTCATCACTTAAAGAAACTACCGAAAAGTAGGAATACTCCGATCCGACCATCTGCTCCTGTTCTTCAACAATCTTCATCACAGAATAATCGTCCTGAATAACCGCACCGATTCCTTTTTTATACAAATCTACCAGAATCGAAATATTTGCCATGGAATGATCAAACCGTTCACCCACCGCCCCAATAATCAGGATATTTTTGAACCCCGCCTGATACACATATTTTGAAGCATAAATTGAATCCGTATCATCTTTTTCCCGCGGGAGCTTAATAAGCTTGGCCTCTGGAAAATCCGATTCCAAACCCTCGGTAGTTTTTTGAGTGTAACTGTCAAAATCCCCCACAATCAGATTGGGTTCAAAGCCCAGCTCCTTCTGGTGGTAAAGCCCCCCGTCACAAAAAACAAAAAAATCATCTTCCCTCAGGCTGTTTTTCAATCTCTGATAATCTTTAATCGGTCCGCCACAGACAATTACGGCTCTCAAAAACGCTTTATTCATACTCAAATTATACGGCAAAAAGCGTTTGTTTACGATACCAATAATATTTGATATAATGTAGGGATATGGAAGTATTCTTAGGCCTTTCGGCAGCAGAAGGAACTGGCATCGGATCCGCATTTGTGATTCCAGCACAGGTAAAACGGGCAATTTCTCACAACAAAATTGATAAATACCAGGTAGAAGACAGCTGGCAGCGTTTTCAGGATGCAATTGATGTAGTTTCCAAAGATATTTCTGAGCAGCTGGCCAATCTTCCAAAAGAAATCAAAGCAAACGACATCCAGCGTGAAATTTTAGAAACCTATATTCTCATGCTTGGGGACCCAGTTTTCTTAAAAGAAGTAAAAGACTACCTTGAAAAAAATCTCTTTAACATCGAATACACCATCAACCATAAAGCAAACGAATATGCAACCCGACTCCGCAATGCCGGTAACGAATACCTTGCAGAACGAGCTCAGGATATCACCGATGTATTTGGAATGGTCCTCAATCAAATGATGGACATTCATCCTTTTGACATCAACCAAATTCCAGACGGAAGCATAATCATTGCAAATACCCTTAGTCCAACTGACACAATTGTTTTACAGCGCAAAAAAATCGCCGGTCTTGCCCTTACAGAAGGAGGCCTTTCAAGTCACGTTGTAATCCTTGCCCGCAACTATGGCATTCCTACCGTTGTTGGAATCAATGCAAAAGCAATAGCCGACTCTGTTAAAAATGGTCAGGTTCTTATCGTCGATGCAAACGCCGGAGAAATCATTACCGACCCTGATGATAAAATGCTCAAGGAGTATCAGGCTCACATAGACAAAGAAAATGCACAAAAAGAACTCCTAAACGAGTACCTCAATAAACCTGCTGTAACAAAAGACGGCGTTGAGTTCAAGCTTTATGCAAACATCGGTTCTGTAGAAGAAGCCGAAATCGCCTACAACCAGGGCGCAGACGGAATCGGTCTTTTCCGCACAGAATTTTTATACATGAGCATGTCCAATTCTTCTGTACATGTAACCGCCCGTTCCTTTACAGAAGAAGAACAGTTCAAAGCCTACAAAACAGTTCTCGAAACAATGAAAGGCAAACCTGTTACCATCCGTACTCTGGATGCCGGCGGTGACAAACTCATCAACTCAATCGATATTCCAAACCATGAAGAAAAAAATCCTCTCATGGGACTTAGAGCTGTTCGTCTCAGCTTAAAATATCCACAGATTTTCAAGACTCAACTGAGAGCCTTGTATCGTGCCAGCGTCTACGGAAACTTAAAGATCATGCTTCCTTTGATTACTTCTACTTCACAGGTAGAATGCTGTCTCCAGATTGCAGAAACCGTTCGCCAGGAACTCACTGCCGAAAATATTCCATTTAATCCGGATGTTCCAATCGGAATCATGGTTGAAACTGCTGCTGCCGCAATTACTTCTGACTGCCTTGCCAAGGTGAGCGACTTTTTCAGCCTGGGAACCAACGACCTTACACAGTACACAATCGGCGTCGACCGCGAAAACTCAAATGTCTCAGAACTTTACGATGAATTTAACCTCGCAGTTCTTCGTATGATTGATATAACCCTTACAAATGCCAAAAAGAACAACATTCCACTCAGTGTCTGCGGCGAAATGGCCGGCAAAAAAGACAGCATCCTTGTTCTTGGCGGTATGGGAATCCGTAACCTTAGTATGGGACCAAAGCAAATCAACGAAACCAAAAAGCTTCTTTCACAGTTTACAATTGCAGAACTTCAGGCGATTTCTCTTAAAAGATTAAATAAATTATAAAAGGACAAATATGGCTAAAAAAAAGGCTAAACCGGACTTTTCAAAACCTAAACAGGTTGAATCACAGTCTCAGGATACAATTATTTCTCTCGAACAGACAGAACCAAAAGCTCATCCGGCAGATAATTCTCTCGAAGATGATTTTGTAGAAGAATCTCCAGATAAAAAATTCGGATGGACCAGAAGACAGTATACAGGACTTCCCCTTGTTGTAATCGCAGGCCGCCCAAATGTTGGTAAATCTACCCTTTTCAACCGCTTTATGCAGCGCCGTATGGCAATCGTAGATCCAACTCCAGGTGTAACTCGCGACCCGGTAGAAGCAAATGTTCTCATCGACGGAAAACCAATTCACCTTGTAGATACCGGTGGATATAAACTTCAGCGTGATATCGGAACCATGGAAGCAATGCTGGACGAACTCGTAGTTGAGCGCTCCATGGAAATGATTAAGCAGGCTGATTTAATCATTCTCGTTCTCGAAGCAGGACAGATTGTTGCCGAAGACGAAGAAATGATTCACCAACTCCGTCCGTACTGGGACAAACTCATAACCGCAGTAAACAAAACTGAAGGCGGCAAAAACGAAAGCGTAGCCTGGAACTTTGCCCAGTTCGGTTTTAAAGAAATGCATTTTATTTCCGCTGAACATGGCGATAACATAACACCTTTCAGTCAGGCAATCCTCAAGCGACTTGATTTTTCTAATGTTCAGGAAATTTCAAAAGAAGAACCAATCAAAATCGCCATTATGGGAAAACCGAATGTTGGTAAATCTACCCTTTCAAACCGCCTGACACATACCAAGGCTTCAATCGTAAGTAACTATGCCGGCACAACCCGTGATACAGTCGAAGGAGAATTTGACTACATGGGCAAAAAATTCCAGGTACTCGATACCGCAGGAATCCGCCGCCGCGCAAAAGTTCACGAAAATGTTGAATATTATTCTGTAAACCGTGCAATCAAAACTCTCGACCGCTGTGACATCGTCTTCCTTATGATTGATGCCATCGAAGGCCTCGCCGAACAGGACAAAAAAATCTGTTCTCTTGCCTACGAACGCGGTCGTGGAATTATTTTTGTACTCAACAAGTGGGATTTGCAGGAAGACCAGAGCCGCAAAGTTGTAAAACAGACCCGGGAATGGATTAACATCATGTTTGGTCAGATGCAGTTTGCTCCGATTATGCCTCTTTCTGCTCTCGAAGGAACTGGTATCAAAGACCTCTTGAACGAAGCCATTTCAATGTACGATCAGCTCACCCACAAGGTCGAAACTGCTGCCCTCAACATGGCACTCAACGACTGGCTCTTTAAGTATCCGCCTCCGGCAAGTAAAACTGCACACTTTAAAATCCGCTATATGATTCAAAAGAGTGCCAACCCTGTAAAATTCCTTATTTTTGCTACTCGCCCAGAAGTTGTACCTGAAACATATATGACTTATCTCAAAAACCGCATCCGCGAAGATCTCGGTTTTGATAAGATTCCTGTTCAGTTTGAAATCAAGGCAAGCCGCCAGAAATGGGAAGACAGGCAGTCTAAGTAATGTATTCCATAGGTCAGATAGAAGAACTAACCGGTGTCAAAGCTCATATTCTCCGCTACTGGGAAGAAGTAATTCCCGGATTTGCGCCACAAAAAGATGTTGGCGGCAGAAGAATCTACACTCAGCGTGAGCTCGAGCTTGTTCTCCGCCTTAAATATCTGATCTACGAAAAAAAATACACCATCGAAGGCGCCCGGGACCAGCTCATTTATGATGCAGATTC
>JAFNQK010000038.1 GCA_017386165.1 Treponema sp. | reverse complement strand
TATTCAACTTCGCTAAAGAGATTTGTCTGAATAAAACGGATTTCCTCGGCTTCTTCTGGCGGTAAGAGTTTTTGTGCATTCTGGCGGGCAATTTCTAAGGCGGCAGGGCTTATGTCACACAAGGTGAGCTTTGGAAGTGACCCGCTTGGAATTTTATACTCTTCTATCAGTTGCTTTAAAACACTTAGACCGATACATCCGCTACCTGTGCACATATCACATATAGAAAGTACGATATCAGGGCGAGCTTCCATTTTAGCAATTATCAAATCCAGCGCTTTTTCAACGAGAATCTCTGTGTCAGGCTTTGGAATTAAAACATCCTGGCTTACAATAAAATTGTATCCGTAAAATTCTTTGTTCCTCGTTATATAGGCAATTGGAAGTCCTGTCTTGCGCAATGAAATTGCCTTTTCAAGCCAGTTGGCCTCTTCTTGAGAAAGTTCTTTTCCTGCATTCAAAAGAATCTGTGTTTTATTCAGTTTAAGGCAATGTTCCAGTAATACAGAAACATCCAGGGCAGGACTAGGAGAAGAAGAAAGTTTTTTTATCGCAGAAGATTTAAATTCCTGAATTGTCATAACAGAACCGTAATAAAAAAAATTAGGGCTGTCAACTTTATTTTGCTGACAGCCCTGTTTGTAATATCGCGGTGGTTTCGATACTTCGACAGGCTCAGTAACCGCAGGCTCAACCAGCGGTTTAACGGTTCTTCGATTATAGCGGGCCTCGATGAATCTCGGCAACGCGTTTTTATCGATGAACCTAAAATAAACCTTGCGGTTTATTTTTTAACGGTTCTTCGATTATAGCGATGTTACATCGGCTGCAAGCTGTTCTTCTTTTGCATATACGTTTAAGGCGTCCAGCATATCGTCCATGTCGCCCATCATAAAGCCTGGCAAATTGTGCTGGCTGTAGTTGATGCGGTGGTCTGTTACACGATCCTGAGGATAGTTGTAAGTGCGGATTTTTTCTGAGCGTGCACCACTACCTACCATGCTTGAGCGGGCATTTGCGCGTTCTGCCTGCTTTTTGCTTTCTTCAAGATCAAAAAGGCGGGCTCGCAATACGCGGAAAGCTTTTTCTTTGTTTTTAATCTGGCTTTTTTCATCCTGCTGGATTACTACAAGTCCGGTTGGAATATGTGTTAATCGAACGGCAGAGTCTGTTGTGTTTACACACTGTCCACCAGGACCGCCGGCACGCATAACATCGATACGAACATCGCCTGGTTTGATTTCGATTTCGGTTTCTTCTGCTTCTGGTAAAACTGCAACAGTTACGGTAGAAGTCTGAAGACGGCCCTGGCTTTCTGTTGCTGGTACGCGCTGTACGCGGTGAACGCCTGATTCCCAGCGCAGGGTACCGTAAACAAATTTTCCGGACATACTTGTTACGATTTTGTTAAAACCGCCAACTTCTGTTTCCTGCTGTTCCATTGTTTCGCACTTCCAGCCGCGGCGTTCTGCAAGATGGCAGTACATTTCCCAAAGGTCGCGGGCAAAAAGACTTGCTTCGTCTCCACCTGCAGCAGAACGGATTTCAAGACTAATATTCTTTTCATCAAGAGGATCAGGCGGAACCAGCTTGAGTTTGATTGTTTCTTCGAGTTTTGGCTGTTCTTCTTCTAGCTCTTTGAGCTCTTCTCGGGCCATTTCTTTCATTTCAACGTCGTCTTCGGCGGTAATCATTTCTTGTGCATGCTGAATACCCTGAAGAACTCTCTTGTACTGAGCGTAGAGTTCGCTGAGTTCAGAAAGGTAGCCGTTTTCGCGCATGGTGTCTTTGTATTTTTTCTGATCCTTTACGAGGTTAGGATCCATTACCATTTCCTGAACTACTTTGTAGCGGGCTTCGCATTCTTCTAATTTTTTAAGTAAGTCCATTTATTTTCCCTTTTGAAAATATTGTTCTATTATTCTTCGTTTTTGTTGTGAATACGTGTTTCGTATTTGCCTGTAGCAAGGTCGATGTAGCGTACGAACAATGAAACTTTATTGTCGTTGTTGAGCCATGACCAGATGTTGCTTGTAAAGGTATCGATGTCGCCCTTGATTTCTACAGGAGTTGGTTCACCTTCATAACTTGGGAGAGGATTTCCGTCGCCCATGTAAGTGTGGATGTAGTGTCCTTTTCCTTTTTGTGGAGCATCGTAATTGAAATTAAAGCGCAATGTGTTGTCTGGATTTCCGTTGTCACTCTTTAAAATAGAAATTGAATAGTTGTATTTTCCGTTCTGATAGTCCAAAAGGCTTGAAATACGAGGAGTGTAGTTTGGAGCATCGTGTTCGTATTTGCGGCTGCGGAGGCTTTGTTCAAAAGTAAGTCCGTTTTTGAGACCGTCAAAAATTGTATCTGTCTGGTCACCGTTTGTTACGATTGTCTGTCCTGGGAGAACACGCACTGCAGCATAAATGATAAGGCTTGGGTCACCTGCGATAAGACTTGGGTCATAAGCCTGTGTGCGGATTCCTTCTCCGTCTGTAACAAAAACTCGGTTGCGGCTTCCGGCGCTTCGTCCCATTGTCCAGTATGCACTTACGGCATATTTTCCGTCTTCAGAAAGTCCGGCAATAATTCCTCTTCCAGGATAAGCGTTGTTAACAAGTTCTTCTCTTAAATCTGCAGTTTTCATCATACACTCCAATAACAATTTGTATGCATATAATATAGAAAATAAGTGTTTCATACAATATAGAGGCTATTTATTTCTTTACATCTTAAAAATATCATTTATAATTTATTGTTATAAGAGTTATTCAGTTTTTATAAGATGAAAAATGTTTTGCAATTTGTTTTACGGAGTTATGTATGAAGAAAAGCATTAAATTTAAGCTGATTGTTAACTTTTTTATCGTTTCTGTTGTGACTATTTGTCTGGTTACAATTCCTATTTTTATAAGTGAAAAGAGAGAACTTACCAAAAATATTAATGATTTAGCAAAAGAAAAACTTGCCCTTGTTAGGGAAGGTTTTCAAAGCTACATGAATCCTTCTATTCAGATGGTTCAGGATATGGAATCTATATC
>JAFNQK010000358.1 GCA_017386165.1 Treponema sp. | reverse complement strand
GCGCGACAAAAAAGATTTGCGCTTCAAGCGTGACTCAGATGCAAAAGTCGTAATCAAAAACGGCAAACTCATCATCAAAAATTTCTACCCGATGAACCTCTTGCAGAAACTCAGCATAGAAAAAACAGACGTAAGCGACTGGAAAGAACTTGCAGAAAGCGTCTTCATCGACTGGAATTACGATGGAGTAACATTCAGCCCTGAAACAACAGACATCCCAGAAAAGAATGAGCTTGTAAAAGGTGAATATGAAATCCCAAAATCGGCCGGAACAATCCACATCAAAATAACGGATTTAATCAGCGAATCGTGGGAAGGTACGATTGAGAATGCTTTGCCGTAAACTATATTTAACAAATTTTTGATATTTTTGTTAAATAGAGTTAACAATTTTACATATTTATTGTAAACTAGAGTTATGGAAAAGCTAATAGAACTCTTTAGAAAGAAAATTGCCTCAACAAACATGGACTTTATCAGAAGCCTTGAAAGCCAAATCAACTGGAATTCCCGTCTTGTATGCATACGGGGTGCACGCGGAACTGGAAAAACGACTCTTCTGCTCCAGCACATAAAAAAGACTTTTGGTAACAATCTGGGAAAAGTCATTTATGTAAGCCTTGATAATCTCTACTTTGCAGACAACTCACTTCTAGATTTTGTAGATGATTTTGCAAAGCACGGTGGAACCCATATTTTTTTGGATGAGGTTCATAAATATCCAGACTGGTCGCAAGTGATAAAGAACATCTACGATGACTATCCAGAACTTCATCTTGCCTTTACAGGTTCGTCGCTTCTTGAAATTCTTAATGCCCGTTCAGATTTAAGCCGACGTGCCCTTGTGTATAGCATTCAGGGACTTTCTTTTAGAGAATATCTTAATCTGCTTGCAAAAACAGATTTTCCCACTCTTACTCTGGAAGAGATTATCAATGATAACGAAAACATTTCGGCAGATATTGTTTCAAAAATAAAGCCTTTTGAGTATTTTGAAGATTACTTAAAGTACGGATATTATCCTTATTTTCTGGAAGGAAAGGATGATTATTATGACCGTATGAATGAAACTGTAAATATGATTCTTGAAATAGAACTCCCCCTTTTAAGAAAACTTGATGTTTCCTACATTTCAAGAATAAAGAAGCTCTTAATAGTAATTGGTAAATCAGCACCATTTATTCCCAATACAACAGAGCTTGCGGCAAAGATTCAGATTGCCCGTCAGACCCTTCTTCAATATTTCCAATACCTTGAAGAGTCAAAACTCATTTTTCAGGTGTTCAAGGAAAGCCGGGGACTGGGAACATTGGAAAAGCCCGACAAGATATTTTTGGAGAATACAAACCTCATGTTTCTTCTTGGGAAGACAGAAACAAACACAGGCAATGTCCGTGAAACTTTTGCATTTAATCAGCTGAGTAAAAATCACGAAGTCCTTTTTTCTGAACAGAGTGATTTTCTTGTTGATAAAAAATTCACCTTTGAAGTAGGTGGAAAAAATAAAAAACGTAAACAGATAAAAGAAGTCCCCGACTCTTTCATCCTCGCAGATGATATCGAGTATGGAACAGACCGAAGGATTCCTCTTTGGCTTCTGGGATTTTTATACTGATACATGGAGCAATTTATGGCAAAGCAAAAAGCAAGTTCAATCGATTTTCCCTTCTACCGCATTATGTGGCAGTTCTATTCCGCCAATAAAAGGGAAATCAAAAAATCATACACGAACCTCACACGCACAATTTTGGTGAATGCAGAACCGAACAAGGATAATCCAAACAGTTTTTTACGTAAACCACAATATGAAGCATTTGAGATGTATGTGTTCTTAAAAGAATATCTTGCTAATCCTCGCCTTGCAGATTTGTTTGATGATTGGCACAAGAATATTGATATCCGCTGCCATACCAGGCCAACCCGTCATGCCGAACAAACATTCCGTCATGCTGAACTTGATTCAGCATCTCTAAATAAAAAGATCCCGAATCAAGTTCGGGATGACAGTCGAAGCATACCATTTACTTTTGATAACTCTCAAATGTACAGTGACGGCAATGGGCTTTTTAGTTCTTTAGAGTTTACAAACCGCGACACCCTTGCTGCATTTTTTAACCAGCTCAGCGATTTAAAGCAGGATTATGCCAACTATATTTTTGCTCTCACCATGGGAACAGGAAAAACAATTCTCATGGCACTGTGCATTTTCTATGAATTTTTGCTTGCCCATAAATACCCAAAAGACGAACGTTTCTGTCATAACGCGCTTGTGCTTGCTCCTGACACAACAGTTTTGCAATCGCTCAAAGAGATTCAGACTTTTGACAAAGCCAAAGTGTTCACAGAAAAATATGCGAACGAACTAAATTCAATCATCAAGTTCCACTTTCTTGATGAAGATGGCGTTGCCCTCAGCACTATGGATGGGTCAGACTTCAATCTGATTATTTCCACAAGCCAGAAAATCATTCTGAAGAAAAAGCACAAGGAAGAAACAGCGCAGAATCTACTCTTCAAAGATTCATGGCAGAACGCAATCAAGGACAATCCAAACGCCGACCTTTACATGCTCGACGATGATTCAGAGCTTATGGCAAACCAGCGGTATCAAAAACTCACGCGATTAAAGCAGCTTGGAATCTATGTAGACGAGGCGCACCACGCATTTGGTAAATCATTAAAAAGCGATATGCTCGACCGCACAAAAGAAACAAGCCTTCGCCTTACGATTGACGGTCTTGTAAAGGAATTGGACGCGGCTGGAACAAAAGTCGTTGCCTGCTACAACT
>JAFNQK010000037.1 GCA_017386165.1 Treponema sp. | reverse complement strand
GCAGGAATCACAACCTCAGTAGCATTTTCATCACATTTTACTAGTACATTATTTTCAATTGTAAGCATAGTTCCGGCTCCTTTTTCTTGAAAATAATTATAGGTATTAAAAAAGCAATTGTCAAATCCTCAACCTCGACGCAGAGCATCGGGGCTGGTGTTTTCATAAGGTATTGCAGTCGGATTACATACCCCTTGTTTCGCCCTTGGGGGGCGAGGTATATAACCCTCCGCTCGAATCACTTTTCTATGCTGAAAAAAGAAATAAAAATTTGATTTTTTCTCATGATCCTTTTTTATTTAAAAACTTCTGCAAATTTAGAATAATTTCCTTGCGTATCATTATGATCAGTTTTTATTGAGAAAATTACCTTTTCAAATCTGTTTTTGAAGTTTTCGCTTTCCAATTCTTCTTTGAATATTCTGGCAACTTCTGACGCTGGATTATGGAATGCACCACAACCAAATGCTCCTAAAATAAGAACTTTATGATTATGACTTGCTGCAATTCCCAAAATGGTTCTGACTTTATTTACCATTCCCTGTCTTTCTTCTGGTTTTGCGTAGCTTTCATCATTTACATCAGGTCTGTTTAATGCGGCAACGGCAACAAAATTCGTAATAAATGGTTCTTTCAAGAAAGGGTAACCATTTTCTTCCAGACCTCGGAAAACAGTTACCGACGGTGAGTAAATCCCACCAAAATTTCTATCCATTGGATAACATTTTCGTAACGGATACAATGCCTCAGTATAATTTGAAGCCCTGCAAAGATATTCTTCCTGTGCTCCGGCTCCGTTTTCAACACCGCCACCTGGATTTCGTCTACTTGCCATATTCAGGACAAGAGGATTTTCATCTTTATAATCAAAAGCTGTTTTCAGGCAATCCTCATTCAGAACTAGAATCTGTGTTTCATATTTATTGTCTGATTTTTCAAGCTGGATTTCTGAAGAATAATATGTACTTTTCCCAGGACTTTCTAAAGTAATTTCCTGTCCATCGACTGCATATCTTTTCTCTTTTATTGCCTCTTCTGTATATTTAAAAATATCTTTTCTTAAATTGCGCAACAAAGGCTTATCATCAGTTTCTTTTGCCCTTTTGAATTTTTTGAGCCAAAATTCGGGAGTATCTTCGTTAGTCTTTTTTATATGGCATTTTTCATTTTCCTGTTCGTAAGAGCCTCTTAAATATTTAATTTTTAGATCTTCAAGAGAGGTATAGCAGCACTTTTCTTTTTGTTTTAAAGATCTACCTATAAACTCTGTATATCGAGGAACATGAAAATACTGATACATTCCCCATAAATTATGTTTTTTTACAAAAATATATGCTGGTGAATCAAAACTATTGTATATTTCAATATCATCAAATTCTTCAGAAACAGTTTTAGATACACTCTCATCTTTATAAACTAATACATATTTCCCATTGTCCAATTTTTTACAATTCAAGAGCTGTTCCCCGCCATCATCACAATGAACTGAATATTCTGACATTTCTTTCTCCTATAGTATTATTTATGTGAATAATTAGTCCGCAATTGCTGCATGCAGATATTTAACAAATTCCGTAACCGGAACTACATTTCCATCAAACAGATCTGTAAAATCCTGGGACTTGAACGGGTCGTCTTTAATAAGATTCTTAACTTCAATGTCACCATTCTGAAGAACAAACGTCACAATCTGATGCAGGAATTCTTCCTGAGCAGGATTGAAGTTGTATTTTGAAAGATAGTCACTCAAAAGTTTTGTTACTGCTTCTGGATTCATTCCGACAATTCTGCGGACAAAAACACCAAAAGGCGCACCTTCAGAAATAGCATCATAATCAGCCTGTGTTCCCAGTTCTTCACAAAGAATATGCTGCAAATCCTGAATGTCTTTTTCATTCAACGGTTCGATATTCTTGATTTTGTTTATCGCTTCACAATCTGTACTTTCTGCAAGATAATCAATTACCCTCTGTTTGTAATTTTTAAACTGAGGATTTATATGCTTGCCGTCTTTTTCAATCACTTCGTCCTTAAAATTCGTTTCTACAACTTTCTTTTTAGGGCCATCTAAATACTTTATCAGGTCTCTAACTTCTGAACGTACTAATTCCAGTTTAGAAACAGTAACTTCTGCCCAGAATTCTGTTGAAAGGAACGTTTTAAGGATTTCAGATTTAGCCTTGATTTCGGGAATTGTCTGCATATCAAGCAGCTGGGAAATAATCGTCGTGACTTTCTGAAGAGGCTTGCTGTAGTCTTCATCCCCAACAAGATGTGAAAGTTCAATATTAAACATCCAGACATCAAATACCTTTGCGCTTGAGTCCCCTTCAACCGGAACGATTAATGGCGTTATAACCTTTTTTATCTCAGCAAGCATCAACGGTGTAACATAATCCCAGGTCTTGGAGTCTGAATATTTATCAACTTCTTTTAAGTTATAGCGCACGTTGATGTGGTTTTTATCAAGATTTTGAACAAGGGAAATAAGTTCACCTTTCCATTTCTGATAGAATTTAACGTGCTCCTCATTTTCCTGATGTTCACGCTTT
>JAFNQK010000357.1 GCA_017386165.1 Treponema sp. | reverse complement strand
TCAGCACTCTGTATTCTTGCAACTTCGGCCTCATCCATATTCATTGCTCCTGTGAATGGATCATCGTCTGCGATGAGGCACTGGCGGTCAAACTCCTGGCCGTAGGCTTCTGTGAAGTCTTCGAGGAACATCTTTCCCAAGTCTGCAAAGGCATCTTCACCGAACTCGTCAAAGTATGGAACATAGCCTGAAGTGTGTAAGCTTTGAGCTCTGTACGTGTAGGCATGTTTGATTTTGTGGCATCGATTTTCTGACCGTATGAAGTAAGCCACTTCAATTCGATTCCGCCGCGGTCACGCTCTGGAATAAAAATTGATGGACCGTTCATTGGTCTGTGAGTTACGAGGTTCATCATCTGAGACTGCTTTGCAGCTTCTTCCATGATGGTCTCTTCGTAAATCGGATTGATAAGATACTGGTCGTTGTTTGCGAGGTTTCCGATAGGTTCACCAAGCACAGCTTTAGAAGGAACAAATCCTTTGCCTGCTTCCCAAGAGAAGTCTTTCGGATTGTTCCATTTTTCAGCTCTGATATTTGGACAGAACTTGAGTTCTCCCAAAGTCTGTTCATCCTTGTTCCAGGCTGCGCACAAAGCTTTTCCAAGATTATAGCACACATCACGATATGTGAGAGGCTTCATTTCTGTGTCAGCCTTGCGCATAAGATTACGAAGCTCTTTTACGGCATCCTTAATGCCTTCAAGCTCGCTTGTTGTTGCAGTTGTCTGACTGTCAGCAGCCTTCAAAATACCTGCAATGATTTCTTCGTTTTCATTGAAATATTTCGAAATCTGCTCCGGTGTTGCAGCTTCTGTCGGAACAAGAGTTTTCATATTCTCTAATTTCTGCTGCAGTGATACAATTACTTCGTTCATTAAATAAACCTCCTTTGGGTAGTTTTTGGTCAAATGAACATTTACGAAAATCCGTCGTTGGCGGATAATCGTTAGAGAGGTTTGTTCCAGCAAACCTCTCTTTTTTTTGCACAACTATGCCCGTGCCAGGCCTTTACTCAACTTATCCCAATACGAAAGTTCTTCCGGTTCATCCTGAATAACTTCCGTAATCTCCAGCCGTTTAGTTCCATTGTTCTGAGCAAAAGGATTTGCCGGAACACAACAAATGCTGAATTCCAAAAGTTCCTGCTTTCTGAAAATCAGATCGCAGTCGCGGTCTTTTGCTTCAAGAAACTCAACTTCTTCTGCAATAAAACCAACAGAACCGCAACGCAAAGCTCCAGCTTTTACTCTTTCTCCGATACTCCATCCAAATTCGTCAAACTCTTTTGAGTTGAATACGATATCTCCCTCGAGTACTGTATCAGCCTTCACATTCTCCGCATATCCTATCGCCGGAATAGTGTAGTCATGGCTCCAGAGAACTACAGGATTAGCCAGGTAGTTCTTCAGATTCCACCCTTTAGGGTCTACCTTTTCAAAGTCTCTGTCAGTATCAAATGTACTCATTACCCAATGGAATGAATCTTTTTGAACATCAATAGACTTGAAAACTTCAACCTGTGGCTGCACAATTCCGCCGTGCGTATTTTCCTTCAGGAACTTCAAAAGCTTTTCCCGACACCCAAGCTCCTTATTTTCAATACCGTCAATTTTGACAACCATAAAAATCTCCCGTAAAATTTGTTAGAAAACTTTTGAAAAGCAAATCCCAATCACCTGGTTTTGAGTAACCGATTTTTCTTCTGAGCTGTCTTGTATATTCAGATACAGTAGAAGTACTAAGATGAATGTTGTAACTGATTTCTTTTTGAGAACATCCAAGACTTGTGTAGATTCCAATCAGCATTTCAGGAATTGTAACTTCGTTGATATAGGCTTTATCAAGAAGCCAGTCATCATTTTCAAAGCTCCGGGTAATAGATTCAGGATATACTTTTACACCAGACTGTACCTGATAAATACATTTCTTGAATGATTCGACATCCTCAATTTTGGGGATAAATCCATCAGCTCCAATTTCATGAACTCTCATACCAAAGTAGTGAGCATCATCTCCCTTGTCCGCAAAGTAGGAAAGAAAATGTTTGTTCTGAAATCTCAGCCTTATCAGCTCGTATGAAATCATGTAGCCAAGAAAGTATTTATCAAAGATAAGCGCAATGTCAGTCTTATCTTGAATCCAGCAGTTAAGCTCTGCAATGTTGCTGCAAACCTTAATCTGATTTTCTCCAAACACAGAAGAAAATCCCTTCCTCGTAATTTTTTTAATTTCTTCATCGAAACAGGCGATTACTACGTTAGTTATGTTTGCCATTTAAAATCCTTTTATATTTAGTTTTTTTCAGAACATTCAGGTACTAACGAAGAAGCTCTATACCAGATGTCGCCCCAGGGTTTTGTGTCCTGTCCACGACTTTTCAAAACATCATTAATTGTTTTTAGTCCAGCGTTGATTTCAGCAATATCACGGTTGCTCTGGGCATCTTCGCTTTCCTGCAGTTCAGGTATCGATTCAAGATTGAAACCTCCGGTTTCAGTCAGGTTGAATCGTCTGAATAATTGAACCTCTAAAACTTCTTCAAAGTTTTTTAACAGAGGGATAAGTGTATAATTCCAAAAGGCACGATGTTGAGAATCTGTGTCTGTACCGCTTAAGGAACTTTTCGAATCCTGTATATTAGCCACTCTCGGCGGAATACCGTACTTCGCGAGTAGTGTATATAAGTTCCATTTCTTCATGTCGTAAAGTTTCAGTACGTCAGGGCTGAAGGTCAGCGGCTGATATTCCGTTCCTTTACCGAGCACGGCAACACGGTTTTTCATTCCGCGTCCATACTTTTTATCCCATGTCCTAGCAAGCAGTTCTGCTTCGGCTTCCGTCAGTACCTGGTCAGTCTTGAGCAGACCTTTAGGCACGCCTCCTTCTTTCAGTAAACCTGTGTTCTGTTTTGCTGCTAACAAATCCTGCTCAACTTCCAGACCAAGGCTTACCAGAGGGCTAACCCCACGGAAAGTATTCCAGGGGTTCCAGTCCTTAAAATGAATAATCTCATCAGGAAGAATAACTACGGGCCTTCCGCATCCTTCTTCCGTGTATACCCATTTCGTGACTTTGCCGTTATCAACGACATGCTGCATTTTTCTAGGATTTAAAATATAGATTTCTGTAGGAAGGCCGCAGCTGTAATTCTCTCCAAACCACCAGAATGCTTCACCGTCCAGACTCCACCAGGCACAGGTTTGTTTCCATAAGTCAAAGCGGCTAAGGTTCTTATTTGGATAGTGGAAGAGCTTTGCAAGCTGTGTATCTTTTTGAACTTTTCCATTTTTTGAAATTTCAAACTCAGCACGCGCGACATTGCGCGTAAGAATATCAATACAAACCGATACCCATGCATGCTGGAGATATGGATCTGTGCACGTCTTCTTTTCAGAAACTGTAAAGTCTTCTGCGACAGATTCATTGTTAATTTCTGAGAAACTTCTAAGCTGCTTTTCTGGTTTTCGTCTGTTAAATAATCCCATTTTCTTTATCGGCATTCTGTTATGCCATTACTACGCCGCTGGTAACCGCACTAAAAATTGCATAACGCATAGCGTCCATGTAATGGTCATTTACTTTTACAATCTGATTATTCTCGTCTCGTGAATAATCCCAAATCTCACCAAGAACGCCAGTACAATCTTTGCAAACGAAAAACTGTTCGCGTTCAATTTTTGCTATAATGTAATCAATCCCGGCATCCACGCTGTTGTTTGCTTTAACTCCGCCAGGAACTTCTTGTATTCTTTCGCCACCAGCCGGGTCGCAGTAGGTAACGAAGTTTTC
>JAFNQK010000356.1 GCA_017386165.1 Treponema sp. | reverse complement strand
CTGTAAAAAAGCGAGGTTTCATAAAATGGATTCCAACTCTTACTTTCACTTTAATCCAAAAGTTTTGAGACTGTGAAGTCCTTTCTGTAAATTCAGTAGGCTGTGGTAAAAAGTTTTAATGCGGGCATATCCCGCAAGCAGCTAACAGCTACTGTTACTTGTTTGAATATAAAATATCGCTGATTTTTTATCAAGAGTTAAATGCTAAAGACAGCTTCCCTGCCGGGAAGTTGTCTTTTTTTATAGATTAGTCAGGCAGACGGCCTTCGTACATTATGCACATCTCACCGTAGGCCTGGCCCCAGTTGTGAATCGGCTGAGTCCATTTTTTTGTTGCTTCAAAAGTAGCAAGGTACAATGCCTTGAGCAGAGCCTGATCGCTTGGGAACACACTGCGCTGACGGTTGAGCTTGCGGTAACTGGAGTTCAAGCTTTCGATGGCATTCGTGGTGTAGATGATTTTCCTGACATCTTTTGAGAACTTGAAAATCGGCACAACAACATCCCAGTTTTCAATCCAGCGTTTCATGGAGTTCGGATATTTAGCAGCCCATTTCTCGACAACTTTGTCACGGGCTTTCTGTCCCTCTTCTTCGGACACAGCATTGTAAATAGTCCTCAGATCGGCGGCGAAAGATTTCATGTCTTTTGACGCAACATATTTCAGAGTGTTACGAACCATGTGGACCATACAGCGCTGGTAATCAGTTTTCGGGAAAGCTGCTGAAATGGCTTCCTTGATGCCTGTAAGGCCGTCAGCGCAGATAATCATAATATCCTGCACTCCACGGTTCTTAAGCTCGTTCAGAGCGTTCAGCCAGAATTTAGCACTCTCATTTTCGCCTATGGCAAGAGACAGCACTTCCTTGCGTCCGTCCATGGTAAGACCAAGAATTACATAAGCGGCCTTTTTCACAATCACGCAGTTGTCTCTGACTGAATAGTGAATGGCATCGATGTAAATGACCGGATAAACATCATCTAGCGGCCGGTTCTGCCATTCTTCAATCTGAGGAAGTATCTTGTCTGTGACATCGGAAATGAAGCCTTCTGAGACATCAAAGCCGTAAATGTCTTCGATGGTGTCAGAAATCTGTCGGGTTGTCATCCCCTTGGCATACATTGATATGATTTTATGGTCGATGTCAGAAATATCTTTCTGGCCTTTCTTCACGACCTGCGGTTCGAAAGTTGATTTTCTGTCTTGAGGAACTTCCAGCTCAACTTCACCGATACTTGATTTTACTGTCTTTGATTTGTAACCGTTCCGGTAATCATCGTTGTCAGAGCGCCTTGATTTTTCATAGCCCAGATGATCTTCCATCTCGGCTTCCATCATTTCTTTGATGGTGCTTCCAAGAAGGTCTTTCAGAGCTTCCTGAATGTCATGTGCATCTTTGATGTCGTATTCTGCCAACAGGCTTCTGACAATTTCTCTTTTGCCTTCAGTCATTACGACTTTGTGTGGTTGCTTTTTTTCTTTTGCCATAAGTAAGGCTCCTGTGTTTATTTTACCACAGTGCCTACTTTTTAGGAATTTACAGAAAGACTTTCACAGAGTCCTTCTCTCTGCCACATCCTGCGCAAATGGAAACAATACATCCTCAACATCAATTTCAGAATCATTATATTCTTTTACAATAAAATCTAACATTTTTTCCCCCATATTATGCTAACAATTTCTTTACTTCTTCTATACTTAAAACCTTTCCGGCCGAAACAATCTTATCGTTCACTGCAAGTCCTGGCAGGCTCATTATTCCAGTTTCCATGATTTTCTGCATGTCTGTAATGTACTGAACATCAGCTGCAATATTCATCTCTGCAAGAGCATCAATCACATTCTGATGTAAAGTTTGACAGCCTTTGCAGCCGCTTCCATAAACTTTTATACTTAGATTTTCCATAAGATTCCTCCTGTTATCTATAGAAACAATGCCTGAAACGCATTGAAAAAATATCCTGCAAGAATAATTCCCGCCACACAAATTGAAACAAAAACCACCAGCAGTTTCGTTTTAAGCGCTTTCTTCAGCATAATCAGAGAGGGCAAACTCAAAGTTGTTACTGCCATCATAAAACTAAGTACAACTCCTAAAAGTGCACCCTTTGCCAGCAGGCTTTCCGAAATTGAAATACAGCCAAAAATATCTGAATACAGAGGAATACCAGCAAACACGGCAAGAATTACTCCAAGCGGATTTTTTACGCCAAGTGTGCTGGTAATCCAGTTCTCAGGAATCCATTTGTGAATTACAGCACCTACTGCAACACTCAAAAGAATATACGGAAATACTTTCTTGAGCGTGCCCTCAACAGAGTGCATCGCAGACACAAACCTTTGTTTCTGTGTAGGTTTTTCTTCTGCAAGAGAAACACTTTTCCCGTTACGAATAAAATCAGCAACCTGATCTTCCATATGAAGATGTTCTATTATTGTTCCGCCGGCAATAGCGACAATAAGCCCCAGCACAACATAAGCAATTGCAATCTTCCATCCAAAAATGCTGGTCAGCAGAATGAGCGAAGCAAAATCAACCATTGGAGAGGAAATCAAAAAACTGAAAGTTACACCAAGAGGAAGTCCTGCCGTAGTGAATCCCATAAAAAGCGGAATTGAAGAGCAGGAACAAAACGACGTTACAGTTCCCAAAAGAGCTGCGATTACACGTGCAGGAAATCCTTTACAACACGAAAGAATCTTCTTACTTCGTTCAGGTGGAAAAAACGACTGAATATATGAGATGATAAAAATCAGCACAAAAAGCAGAATGGTGATTTTAATTACATCATAAAGAAAAAAGAGAACGCTCCCACCTATACGGCTTTCTATATCAAGACCCAAAGCTGTAAGCATTTTTTCAATAAGAGTTTTAAGCCACTGCATTCCAAGAATCTGATTCTGAATAAAACTTCCCATAATCACTACCCTTTGCAGCAG
>JAFNQK010000355.1 GCA_017386165.1 Treponema sp. | reverse complement strand
ATTTTATGACCGTATTTGTATTGCAAATAATCACACAAATCTCTTACCTGATCCCATCCCTTTTCTTTGATTTTTCCAGGTCTTGGCGGTACAGGAACCAGAACAATATCTTGAAAATCAGAATTTCCACATGACAGTTCCATTATCTTTTGATGTATTTTTTCTGAAAAGAACTGTGAAAGACTACGATCTTCATCAAGCTTCCATCTGATCATCAGAGTTACATTCCACAACCTGTAAGAATACAAAGTAAATACATGTTCCGTTGTTTTTAGAACAGGATTTTCCCTGCAGTCAAAACACAGTTCATCCTCAGAAACAAGGGTTTTACCACAGATTTTACAGATTTTAGTGTCATTATTTGCAACAGAATAAAAAGTTTTATTACATTCCGGGCAAACACTGTATTTTATGCTTGTTTTATTACATAAAATGCATTTTTGCTTATCGCTGACAAAATTAATTCCGCACCGCAGAATACTTTTTATCTTTTGTTTTGCAATAAAATATTTTTTATCCACATTAATATATAGCTCATAACTATATAAAAAATGAAAAAAACATGGAAAAAAAGTATTTTATTGTCCAGAAAGAGCTTTTTTCCAGCGCAAAACAAGCTGTAATGCCTGCAATGGAGTCATATTATCAGGATCAGTGGAAAGAATCTCATCAAGAACAATTTCTTCATCACTGAATAATCCTGGAGCAGAAACAGAAGCCGTAGCCGCAGTAGTTTGAGCCCTGTACTCTGGTGCCTGATTCAAAAGGGGCTTTTCTTCTGCATTAGACTGAATAAAATCGAGGAGCTGATTTGCGCGGTTTATTACTTCTTCTGGAACACCTGCAAGACGTGCAACATGAATACCATAAGAATTCTCACTTGCTCCGTCCATAACTTTTCTTAAGAATGTAACTGTATTTCCCTGTTCAGAAACCTTCATACAAAGCAACTTGAGTTTAGGATTCTGAAGGCGAGTCAATTCATGGTAATGGGTTGCAAAAAGCGTTCTTGAACCAATGGAATCAAGAAGATATTCACTTACAGCCCAGGCAATAGAAAGACCGTCTTCGGTACTTGTTCCTCGCCCTACTTCATCCATAATAACCAGGGATTTTTTTGTTGCAGCGCGCAAAATATGGGCAGTTTCTGTCATTTCAACAAGGAAGGTAGATTCTCCCCGGGCAAGATTATCGCTGGCACCAACGCGGCAGAAGATTCTGTCAACAATACCAATTTGAGCATTTGTGGCAGGAACAAAAGATCCCGTCTGAGCAAGCAGTGCGATAAGAGCATTTTGACGCAGATAAGTGGATTTTCCGGCCATATTTGGACCTGTAATAAGGGCAAAAGAAACATTTCCATCTTCTGATGAAATTGAAAGATCATTTGGAACAAATTCGCCACTTGGAAGGTGCATTTCAACCACAGGATGCCGTCCATTTTCAATGAGAAAATCAGTCGATTCTGTTATTTCAGGTTTTACCCAGTTGTGATTAATAGAAGCCTGAGCAAAACTTGAACAGGTATCAATGTATGCAACTTCTTCTGAAATATCGAGAAAATACTGAACGTAATTATGAAGTTTATTTCTAATTTCCACGAACAAATCTCTTTCAAGCTCAAGGATTTTTGTTCCTGCCTGATTCAGTTCGTGTTCGAGTTCCTGTAATCTTGGAGTAGTATATCTGTCTCCGTTAACCAGAGCCCTGCGCATTATAAAGTTTTCTGGAACAGAAGATAATTTTCCTTTGGAAATCTCAATAAAGTACCCAAATGCATTTGTATACTTAATCTTTAGATTCTGGATACCGGTTCTTTCCCTTTCTTCGTTTTCGTATTCACTTAGAATTTTATCAAAATTATCATGAACATCACGCCAGTGATCCAGTTCTTCAGACCAGCCTTCTTTGATGATTCCACCTTCAGTTAAAGAAGTTGCAGGGTCATCCAGAATTGAATTTTGAATATAATTAATAACATCAACTGCAATCTGTTCATCCTGCTTTGAAAATCCATATTCAAGCAAATCAGAACGTACCGAAAGCCAGCTGATGAGACTGGATTTTAAAGCCTGCAGGTCTTTTGCATGAGCCCGGTCCATTGCAATACGACCGCTTAAGCGTTCAATATCAAGAATTTTTGATAATTTTTCACGAATTTGAGCAAGCAGCAGTCTTTCATTTACAAATAATTCTATATGATTCTGTCTTTCTTTGATTACACTTATATTTGTAAGAGGGAACAAAAGCCACTGACGAAGCATACGGCTTCCCATAGCTGTATTTGTATAGTTTACCGACTCCAAAAGTGAATATTGAGAAGTGCCGTCCCTAAGATTCTGAACAATTTCAAGATTTCGCAAACTGAATTCATCAATCATAAGGTATTGATTGTCGTGATAAATCTTGATTCCAGAAACATGAGGAACATTAGAATTAGTTGTCTTGGCAAGATAATCCAGCAAATATCCTGCAGGAACATCTTCGGGACTGTCTTTATCAAGTCCAAAGGACTGCAAATTGGCAGTATTAAACTGACTTATCAATCGATTGTAAGACAAATCCTTGTTAAAATCCCAGTCTGGATAGTAAGAAACTGAAATATTTGGAATCTGACAGATTGCATCCAGAATTGTCTGATTATTCTTTAGTGACTGAGGAATCAGTAATTCCCGTGGAGAACAACGGGCAAGCTCTTTTTGAAAATTATCCTGCATCTCACTTGCGCGCCAGCTGGTAGCACAGAACATTGAGGTTGTAACATCAATAT
>JAFNQK010000354.1 GCA_017386165.1 Treponema sp. | reverse complement strand
GATGACATTTCTGTAAGATTCAGAATAACATTTCTGTAAGATTCAGAATGACAGCCCTGTAAGATTCAGAATGACAGCCCTGTAAGATTCAGGATGACACTGTATTTATTTTCCGCCCAAAAGCGTAATTTTATCCTTTAATGCTTCCTTCATAACCTCAACGAGGTTTTTTTGTCCGGAATACAAACAGGTATCATGTTCATCACCGGTAAGTTCGCCGGTCAAAACGTAAGCCGAATCTGCAATAAAACGCAGCTGGCCATCATCTTGCCTTGTTTCATAAATCTTTGCACCAGGAAGCTTGAAATCTTTTGTAAGCAAAATGACTTTTTTGCCGGCCTTAACAAGAGCCTCAAGTTCGTCTGCAAATTCGCCAAGCACATCCGCCGGTGCCATCAGATAAATTCGAAGCTCTGTTTTTGCAAGCATTTCTCTGATTTTGTTTTTGATATTTTTTGCGCCAATGATTGTGATGTAGCCGTCTGTAGTAATAACCTTTTTTGGTGCGTGCTTTTCCAACCAGGCAGCAGTTTTCTGCAATTCTGAAATTCTATTTTGTGTAAAAGTTTTGATTTCTACCGGGCGGTACTTTGTGGACTCGCCTTCAACAAGATAAGCGGCTCCCTTTTCTACCAGAGCTGAAAGGGCTGCATAAACGTTAGAGCGGGAAATTCCGGTGTCCTTTGCAACTTCATAACCGGTCATCTCGCCATGATTCAGGAGGGCTGAATAAATGGTTCCTTCCTGACGGGTGAGTCCAAAATCAATTAAAATGTCGATTGCCTTTGTATCTGCCATGATCTTGATTCAATTTTGTTGTAGTGGTTCTGATTAGAACTACTTTTTACAATATACAAAGATTTCCGCTTAATGTCAAGACGAATTACGCTTCCCTGACGAGCAAAAGCTCAAGCTCTTCTGTACCTTCCGCAAACTGTTTCTTGCCGCTTTCAATAAAGCCGTGAGCCTTGTAAAAAGCTATGGCATCTGTGTTTTTTTCGAGCACCCACAATTTGGAAACATTAAATTCATCAATTGCAAATTTCAACAAGGCAGAGCCTACGCCCTGTCCCCAGAAGAAATAATCCGTATATAGCTCGACAACCTCGGTGTCCTCAATGTGGATGAGCCCTTTTACTATTCCGTCGTCATAGACCCAAATATTATCTAATATTCTTGCCGGTTGGCGGTCGGAATGATTGCTTTTGCAATACTCCATATACCGCTTAGCCTCGGTCAATACTTGCAGTTCTCCAAAAGAAAACTGGTCATTGTGAAAAATATCTCTGTACTTTATTCTTTTTACAAATACGAGTATCTCTGCTATTCTTGATATATCTTCTTCCTTTGCTTTTCTTATCATAAAACGCAATCCTTGAATTGATTTTCTTACGGCAAATCTGAGTTTATACAATTTTGGTGCTTCTTGCAACTTTATTTGTACTTGATAAAAAGTAAAGTGTCTACGGATGGATTTTCTCGTGCTTGATAAATGGTAAAAAGCCCACGGATGGGCGTCTTAGCAGCATGCAGAATTGCAAAGCGATTCTGCAATCCTAAAAAAAATCCACGGATGGATTTTTTTTAGGCAGTCCTACGCGGGATTGTAAGGGCGGCGTAGCCGTTGCCGTGGGCAATGGAGGCGGGAGCCGGAACCCTGGAAAGCCCGTGGCGCAAAGGGGCTGACGGTCGGATTAGCCGTTCAATAATATGGTAGAGCGGTGCAAGTATCGTCCAGAAGAAAATTTATTTAAAAAATTTAAGGAAAATGAGCAAATAT
>JAFNQK010000353.1 GCA_017386165.1 Treponema sp. | reverse complement strand
GAAGTTCTTTTCAACTTCTTTGATTTTTGCAGCATATTTAGCTTCTTTAGCTTTTGCAGCCTTTGCTGCAGCTTCTTTATTCAATTTATCCCAGTCAGCCTGAGTACACTTAAAAGCTTCTGCATCTGCACCGTTTCTTACGATTTTTACAGACTTAATTTCATCGCCCTGTGCAACAGCATTAACTACATCCTGATCATCTTTAGAAACTACATGACCAAAAATTGTGTGCTTTCCGTTAAGCCATTCTGTTGGAACATGTGTAATAAAGAACTGTGAACCATTTGTATTTGGACCGGCATTAGCCATTGCAAGATATCCTGGTTCTTTGAATGTATACGGAACTTCTTCATCTGCAAATTTGTATCCAGGACCACCTGTTCCATTACCACGAGGATCTCCACCCTGAATCATAAAATCTTTAATTACACGGTGAAATTTCAATCCATCATAAAATGGTTTTCCCTTAGCTGCATCCAATGTGCCTTCTGCAAGACCTGCAAAATTACAAACTGTAAGTGGAGCATCTTTGTAATAAAGTTCAAGAGTAATTGTACCCTTTGAAGTTTCCATTACGGCAAACATACCGTCTTTGTCTTTAATAGAATCCATACCTTTTCCTTTAGAGCTGCAAGAGCCGCCCGATAAATCATAACACCCAAAAGTGCTGTAAAAATTAACTTTTTCATTTTCTCCCCTACTTAAACTGAACCATAAACCATCTGTAAATGGCATCCATACGAACAGTCATTGAATCTTCAATCTGAGCACGAATACCAACAATATTTTTCGCACTCACATCTGCTGCAAGATACAAAAGAATACTGTCTCCCAAATCAATACAAACGATATTTGTTCTAAGATTTTTAGGCATAACAGCTTTTACGCCCATTTTTGACATTGGAATTACATTAAGGAAAGTTGCAAAATTTACATTATCCTTCTGATAGTAATTCAATTTATATTTTGTATCACCAAAAGTATGATCTTTCTGATATCCATAAGCTTCCAGTCCGTCTGTTGGACCTTCAAGAGGATCAGGAATTTTTTCCATAGAATCTTCTGAAGCAACAGCATATGCTCTTTTATAAAGAATATCTTCTTTTCCGCCGTTATGAATGTATTTCATACCTTCCATTTTGCTGATTGAGCGGAATACAACACACATAGAGTCGATATTTACTTTTGAAATATCATCAGCAAGCTTTGATTTTGGAATCAGATACAAATATTCTGACAAAAATGGAACACCGCTCTTACTTGAACAGATTAATTCTGATTTGATTTTTTCAGAATAAGCACAAGAAGGAACCATTTTTATAACATTCTTATCTTTTGGATGTACTACAGAAATTGACCCTTTAGTCTGTAACTTTTCAACATATTCTGGAGCTACATAATCTTCTAATTTTGAATTTTCGGCAAAAACTGCAAAAGCTGCACCTAACATCAAAATTGTAAACAGTGATTTTTTCATTTTTCCTCCTGAAAAACAGTCGTTTAAAATAAAATTGCTCCAATTTGCAAAAGTTACAAATGGAGCAATCAATAATTATCTTGCCAAACCTTTGTAGATTACACGAACCTGTTTATAAAGTCCTTCACCTTCAGATTTTGTGTCGATATCTGGAATATCGTTCAATGTTGTATGAATCAAACGTCTTTCAAAAGGATTCATTGGTTCAAGCAAAATTGATTTGTGTGATGTGTGAACCTTATCAGCAGTTGTGTAAGCAAGACGAACAAGTGATTCTTCACGGCGGATACGGTAGTTTTCTGTATCAAGAATTACGCGGATTTCTTCATGTCCAAGACGACCGGCATAAATATTTGCAAGAAGCTGAAGGGCATCCAGATTCTTTCCTTTTCGTCCAATAATGATTGAAGAATTTTCAGAATCAAGTTTAATTCCAATTTTGCTTT
>JAFNQK010000352.1 GCA_017386165.1 Treponema sp. | reverse complement strand
TTTTTATATGAGGCGGAATCCAGAGCTATTTTGAACAGGATGCCTGAACCGTCATTTTCAACTGTGCCGGTTTTGCTTGCATCGTCCATGAAAAGCTTTACTGCATCTTTCCTTGTCTGATGGAATGCTGCGGTTTCTTTGTCCGTTGCATCGCGGTAGAGATATGGATTTCTGGAATCTGTAGAAAGCTTATATTCAATACCGTAGATTTCCTTTGCATAATTGAGGAAATCGTCTTTGTTTAATGAAAGCGGATTTGATGTAGAATCCTTAAGATTGAAAGAACCGTTTTTATATGAGGCGGAATCCAGAGCTATTTTGAACAGGATGCCTGAACCGTCATTTTCAACTGTGCCGGTTTTGCTTGCATCGTCCATGAAAAGTTTTACTGCATCTTTCCTTAGCTGATGGTATGCTGCAATTTCTTTCTCCGTTGCATTGCGATAGAGATATGAACTGTTGGAGGAGCCGTACAGATTGTAATCGGAAGCATTATTGACTTTTGCATAAGAAAAAAATTCATCTTTACTCAATGAATAAATGTTTCCTGCAGAATCCTTCAAGTTGAATATATCGTTTCTATAATTGAACGTTTCGGAAGTCAGATAAACCTTGAATACAAAATTCGCACCGTTTTTTTCTACCTTACCGTTCTTTAATGATTCATCGAGGAAAAGCTTTACCGCATCCTTTCTTGATTGATAGTATGCACTGATTTCTTCCGCACTTGCTTTTCTGGAAAGATATGAATAGTTGAGATCATATTCAGTTCCATAAATTTCCTTTATATATGTAAGGAAATCCCGCTTGCTTATTGTGTATAAAGAGCCTGCAGAATCCTTAAAGGAAAATGTTTCGTTCCAACTATTATATGTGTCGGAGCTGAGATAAACTTTGAATACAAAATTCGAGCCGTTTTTTTCTATCTTGCCGGTCTTTAGAGCTTCATCCATGAAAGACTTTACGGCAGCCCTTCTTGGCTTATGGAATTCTTCTTTTTCTTTGTCTGTTGCATCTCGATAAAGGTCATAAACCGAATATCTACCCAGTGTTTCGTATTCTGCTCCATAAATTTCTTTTACGAAAGCAATAAAACAATCTCTGTACAATGAATACACATTTCCTGCAGAATCTTTCACTATAAAGTAATTGTCGATGTATGCAAATGTTGTAAGTGGAATCTTGAAACGAAGCTTCGACCCGTCATAATCCATTTCGCCATATTTCAAAGCTTCATCCATGAAAATCTTTACGGCTTCCTTCAATGCGTCGTTTTCTTTTGAAGTTAGGGTGCGGCATAAATAAGGTGGCCTGTAGGAGCTGTTGATCGTATAATTTTTTCCAGATATTTCTTTTACCTTTTTAAGAAAATCTGTGGAACTAAGCGGTGGCAATAACTTTCCTTCAGAATCTCTGAGCTTAAATTCAGAATTCTTATACTCATCTTCTGTGAGGGGTATCGCAAACTGAAGTTTTGAATCGAGTCGTGTATATGTTCCCTTCTTTTCCAGTTTTTCAATGTATGCCGGAAGAAGTATTTGACAGTCGGCTTTATACTCATAATTATCCCATTTGCTTTTAATGGAACTCAATGAACTGTCTGAAGAAATTTCTCCATTGAATTCATTTGCTATGCTTTTTGCCTTCTGCCAGTCTTTGGATGAATAGGCTTCGAGAAATTTATCAAGATACGGTTTTTCAACGATGTAGATATATCTTAGTGTCCAACCGTATGAGTTGATGTTTGGATACTTTTCCTTGAACTGATTTACAGCTTGCATTGCCGCCGTATAATCTTCGGATGCAATGGCTTTGTCGTAGTCATCAAGATATGGTTTTTCAGCTGCATTATTATATCTTATAGTCCAGTCGTTTGAGTTGATGTTCGGATACTTTTCCTTGAACTGTTTTGCAGCCTGCATTGCCGTCGTATAATCTTTGGATGCAATGGCTTTGTCGTAGTCATCAAGATATGGTTTTTCAGCTGCATCATTATATCTTTTAGTCCAGTCGCTTGAGTGGATGTATAGCTGCTTTTCTATGAACTCTTTTGCCGTTTGCATTGCCTTGGCGTAATCTTTGGATGCAAAGGCTTTGTTGTACGCATCAAGATATGGTTTTTCTTTTGCATCATCTCGTCTGTCATACCATTTGTAATCTGTTCCATGGTAGTTGTTAATGAACTGCTGAGCCAGATTTGCGGCTCGTGTATAGTCACCGGACTTAAAAGCCTGATTGTATGCGGCAAGATATTTATCATTATCAACTGCGGTGTTGCTGCGAACCTTTGTTTTTTTCAGCTTATCTTCCAGGTTGAAATTTTGTTTGATGCCTTGTCCGGAAAAGTAATCTGCAAGGGTGTATTCTTTGGAATCGCCGTTGGATATATATGCCGCTTCAAAGCCGCTTGGAATGGTGACATTCTCAATGGCATCACATTCCGTAAAGATTCCTTCATTTGAATACGCATAAAAATAGGTGGAAGTTAAAGGTTCGGCATCAAAATATACGGTACCGCTGGGGAATGTAACGGTCTTAAGTTTGGTACATCTATGAAAAGCCGATGTATCTTCACCTCCACCGCCGTTTATCGTACATCCGCTTGGAATTGAAATCGATTCTATGGAACAGTTGCGAAATGCTGAACCGTATATTTTTTTTACAGACGAAGGAATGTTGATTGACTTTGCCTCGCAATTTGAAAATGTTCTATTACCGATATATGTCAATCCTTCTGGAAGCCGGATAGAGCTGAAGTGTGAGCCTTCAAATGCACGGTTCTCTATGTTTTTAACACTGTCGGGAATCCACAGGCCGCTTTTGTTACTACCTCTATATGAAAAAGCCTCTTTGCCGA
>JAFNQK010000351.1 GCA_017386165.1 Treponema sp. | reverse complement strand
GGCTGCTTTCCACACGGATTTTTCCCCTGCAGATATCTGCAACTCTTGCGGCTAGGGCAAGCCCAAGCCCGTTTCCTTTTGTTGCGTGACTCGTATCACCCTGATAGAATTTTTCGAAAATGTGACTCATAGTGTTTTCATCCATACCGCAGCCAGAATCCTGAACGCTCACCTGTATCACTTCCCCGATTTTGCGAAGACGTACGATTATTTTTCCATTTTCGGGAGTAAACTTAATTGCGTTTGAAATAAAATTATTCCAGATGAGGCTTAAAAGCTGACTGTCGGTAGTGGTCATTATTCCATCTTCAATTTCAACTTCCAGCTCCAGATTTTTTGCGGTCCAGGAATCTTCAAAAGTGAGCAGGCATTCCCGAAGCTCTTCTCCCAAATCATAAGGAGGAACTTTTGGATAAATCTGTTGATTTTCAAGTTTATTCAATTTGAGGATATTTGTTATAAGTGATGTAAGCTGCCGGGAATTATGAAAAATTGCCCTGGCGTATTCCTGACGGTTTTCTTCCGTCAAATCAGGAGTTTGAAGAAGTCTTGCATAATTTTGTATTACTGCCAAAGGAGTTTTTAGTTCGTGCGAAACATTAGAAATAAAATCAGTACGAAGAGTTTCAATGCCATTTAAATCTTCAATCATCTTGTTTAAATCTAAAATCATATAATCAAGATAATCATATTTTTCAGGAGGATTTACAGTTGGAACCGAAACTGAAAAATCTCCCTTTGAAACTTTTTCTGTAGCCTTTGAAATTTCCTGAAGGGGAATCTCGTAGGTTTTGTGAATTTTATGCTTTATATATAGAACAATTATTGCTGAAACAAGAATCCAATAGAGGATAACCAGATGAACAAAAATTATTTCATTCCAGTTATTCTTGAGTCCTAAAAGGATAATAGCAATATTTATACCGGCAGTCACCAGCAGCATTCCAAGAACTGTCCAATAAAGACCTATAGGGAAACGGCTTTTTCTTTCAGACTCTTCCTTCATTTTACAACCGCCTTATAACCAAGTCCATGTACTGTAGCAATTTCAAAACCAGAGCAGCCGGCTTCAGAAAGCTTTTCGCGGATTTTTGTAATATAAACATCTACTGCACGTGGAGTTGCATTGGAATCTGCATCCCAGAACTCATCCATAAGCTGAACTCTGGTAAAGGTTTTGTTTGGGTAAGAAAGAAGTTTATAAATCAGATTAAACTCGCGGGCTGTAAGCTGGATTTCTTTTCCATCAGAAATAGCTGAAACTGCATCTGCATCCAGCGTCAATGAGCCGACTGTCACTTTTTTGCTTTGAGAAATTTTTGCCCTTCTTAAAATGGCAGAAATACGGAGAAGGAGCTCGTCTAAATCAACAGGCTTAACAAGATAATCATCTATGCCGGCGGCAAAGCCCTTCTGCTTAGAAGTAAAATCATCGCGGGCAGTCATAAAAATAATTGGGATTGTCTGATTGATTTTTCTTACAGTTTCGGCAAATTCAAAGCCATCAATCTGAGGCATCATCACATCCGAAATTATTAAATCAAAGAGAGTGTTGTACATTGCGTTATAGGCATCATTTGCATGCATGCAGCCGGTAACATCATACCCGTTTTTCCTTAAAAAAGCACAAACGGTCATATTTAAACCCGCATCATCTTCGACAACCAGAATCTTAATCATAAAAAAATTATAGCATGTTCAGGCCTTAAAATCACAAAAAAAAAGGGAAATTCGTCAAAAAATGAAAAAATTAATATTTCAGCAACATTTCGTAAACATTTTGGAAATATGGGGGGCTTATATTCTAGTCATAAATTATGACATACAGGCACAAAAGTAAGTGCAAGGAGAAAAATATGGAAAATACAAACAAAACAATTTATCTGGTAACCGGAGCTGCAGGATTTTTAGGCGGAACAATCTGCCGACAGCTTATTGAACGAGGTGATATGGTCAGAGCTTTTGTTCTTCCTAATGACCCGGCCGAAAAATTCGTACCTGGAGAAGCTGAAATTATACGTGGAGACCTTACCGATATGGCATCCCTCGAAAAATTCTTCACTATTCCTGAGGGTTACGAAAGTATTGTAATGCATATTGCAAGTATTGTTACCGTTAATCCAGATTACAATCAGAAGGTTATGGATGTAAATGTTGGCGGAACAAAAAACATAATTGAACTTTGCAAAAAACACACTGAATGTAAGAAGCTTGTTTACTGCTCAAGTACAGGGGCAATTCCAGAGCTCCCAAAAGGAAATAAAATTGGTGAAGTAACTCATTTTGATTCTGACAAAGTTTTGGGCTGTTACAGTCAGTCAAAGGCACTCGCAACTCAAGCTGTTCTGGATGCAGCAGAAGAAGGCCTTAATGCCTGTGTAATTCATCCGAGTGGAATTCTTGGCCCGGAAGATTTTGCGGTTGGTGAAACAACTAAGGTTCTGATTCAGATTATCAACGGCGAAATGCCTGCTGGAATTGACGGTTCCTTTAATCTTTGTGATGTCCGCGACCTTGCTCACGGTGCAATTCTTGCTGCAGATAAGGGACAGAAGGGTCAGTGTTACATTCTTGGAAATAATGAAGTTTCTTTCCGCGATTTTGCCCGTCTTTTAAGCGAAGAGTCCGGCTGCAAAAGAATGAAGACCTT
>JAFNQK010000350.1 GCA_017386165.1 Treponema sp. | reverse complement strand
CCAAGGATCATTATAAAGCAGAAGACCTGGCCGGTTGAAAAGTTCAAAAGGCTGGTGTTTTTGTAGATTGGGGCGGTGGCATCTTTTGCGATGCGGTAGCCGATATCTGAATCTGGTTCTCTAAAGTATTCGATTACAAAGCGGAAAAGGCCGTAGCCGCCGATGTAGATTGCGGTGAGCATTCCGTCCCATTTTTTGTGTTTTCTGAGGGACCAAAGAATAAGCCAAAGAACAATTCCTTCAAAAAAGGCTTCGTAGAGCTGGCTTGGGTGTCTTGGGAGGTTGATGAGCGGATAGTTTGTGCTCATTCCAAGTTTTTCCATAAACTCCTGGACCCATGGGAGGCTTGTGCTGAATCGTTCTGCGTTTGGAAAGATCATTCCCCATGGCATTGTGGTGATTCGGCCGTAGAGTTCGCCGTTCATAAAGTTACCGATGCGGCCAAAGGTGTAGCCAAGTGGAATTGCGCATACCATTGCATCAACCCATTTAAATACAGGCTGCTTTTTCCATAGACACCAGACAATCATTCCCAGTAGGCCGCCGATAAAGCCACCGTGATAGCTCATTCCTGCAAGTCCGGTAAATTTTCCGCTTTCGTTAAAAGGCCAGAAAATAAGCCAAGGCTTGTGGCGGTATAATCCAGAAGTATCGTACACCAGGGCGCTCATCATTCTGGCACCTATCAAAAGGAATACGATGCCGGTTGCAATAAAACTAAAAAGGTCATCCTCTGTTGGAGTGTAATCACCGGTTGTCAAAAGTCCTTCTTTCATAGTTCTTTTTAATAGAAGATATGCGGTGGCAAAGGCAAAGATGTACATAAGTCCATACCATCTGAAAAGACTTAAAAATGGAACACCAGGAAAAATTTCCGGATGAATCCATGAAGGGTATTTTATGTAGAGAAACATATTTTGTCCTTAAAGTTTAAAGCCCTGTTGGATTGCTTTAACGAGTTTTGATTTTAACAATAGATTTTCATTTTTAAGCTGAGTAAGTTCGTACTGCTGGGTCTTAATCATTTCGATCATTTCGCCAGTAGAAAGAGCGCCTCCGCTCAAAATATCATCGATTCCGCTGAGCTTGAGATTGTAATCTTCGTTTGCTTCGTCTTCTGTTTTGCCAAAACTTGCAGAAGTATCGATTGCATTGATAAAGTCATCGTCAAACTTGCGAGGTTCTGCAGTCATGATTTTTTCTGTGATACGGAAAATCGCCTGACTGATTACAGAATTTGGTTTATAGATTGTAACAGGGAGTCTGCTTGAAAGGGCTTTGTCCTGAAGCTGATCCCGGTACATAATTCCAAGGTATTCAAGGTCGATTCCAAGGTACTGAACGCAGCTTTTTCTGATTCTCATTGCGCGGTCAGCATCTTTTGGGTCTTCAATCATGTTCATTACAAGGCGTGGTCTAAACTGATTCATTCTTGTAATGAAAAGAGATGTGCTCTGTGGGTCAACCTGTCTAAGAGATTCTACAAGCTTTGGAATGTAAAGGCTCTTGAGACTTTC
Organism: Treponema sp.; assembly: GCA_017386165.1. Lineage (GTDB taxonomy): Bacteria > Spirochaetota > Spirochaetia > Treponematales > Treponemataceae > Treponema_D. Next base: position 2,823 of record JAFNQK010000350.1, on the reverse strand, counting down.
TGAGTTCTGCTTGAGCTGTTCCAAAAACTGATGACCTGGAGTTCCGCGTTTGTAGGTTGTATATAAAAGTCGGAAAACTGCATTTTTCAAGAACAAGTAGCCGTCCAGGGTTGCTGTTACAGTAGGAGCAGTTACAAGAATTCCCTGTGGAGACTGAAGGAACATATCCAGAATGATCTGGTGAGTTCCTGCTCCAAGGTCAAGAATGAGATAATCGCATTCAAGGCTGTGGAAATTGCGGATCAACTTGCGTTTCTGTTCTGCTTTTAGAGAAGTCAAACCTGGAATCTGGCTGTCACCGGCAATAAAACTTACATTATCATATTCTGTAGGTTCAATGATTTCTTGGAATGAACTCTTGTCTGTGAGGTAAGTTCCGATACTTTTGTCTTTTACATTATGACCGATTGCAAGATGCAAGTTGGATGCACCAAGGTCCAAATCGGCTAAAACAACTTTTTTTCCAGCTTGTCCAAGGGCAATAGCAAGGTTTGCAGAGAGCAAACTCTTTCCAACTCCACCCTTACCACTGGCAATAGGTATAATCTGCATACCTATATTATAACATGTTTTTGCTTATATGGTATAGAAACTTGCGCTTTTTGCACTGATATCGTAAAATTATTAAATATGAAGAAAAGCATTTTTACTAATTCTAAGTTTGGACGAACAGTTTCCAAATGTGTGTCTTGCCTTGTTCTTTCGATTTTTGCTTCTCAGTGCTTTGCTCAGTCCTCTGCGAGTTCAGAAAGAACTTCTAATTTTCAGTACTTAAAAATGTTTAATTCTGTGTTTGAGTTTGTTCAGCAGAATTATGTTGATGAAGTTGACCCAAAGGTTTTGTACGAAGGTGCCCTCAAAGGAATGATGGAAGCCTTTGATGACCCATATACTTCTTATCTCGATGAATCAACCCAGAGAGATTTGAGTGATACCACAAAAGGAAACTTTGGCGGGGTAGGTTTGAGCATTTCAAAGCCGGTGGAATCAAAACCAAATAAACCGGCTTATGTTCAGGTAGAATCTCCAATTGAAGATACCCCTGGTGCCAGAGCAGGTATCCAGTCTGGTGACTACATCACCGAAATTGACGGAAAATCTACAATCCAGATGACAATGCAGGATGTTTTAAATGTCCTCCGCGGCGAAGTAGGCAAGCCTGTTACTCTCACAATTTTGCGTGGAAAAACTCTTGAGTTTAAGGTTGAACTTATCCGCGCTTTAATCGAAGTTCCAACTGTAAAATACGGAATGATTGGTCAGACCGGATACTGTCGAATTATTCAGTTTACCCCTGATACTCCTGCCCGCGTACAGGATGCTCTTGATTCCTTTGTAAAAAATAATTACAAAAATCTAATAATTGACCTCCGTGATAATCCGGGTGGACTCATTACAAGTGTTGCAGAAGTTGCAGACAAGTTTATCGATAACGGTCCGATTGTAAGCACCAAGAGCCGCCTTTCATACGAAAATTCTGTATTCAAGGCTAGTCCTGCAAATACAAAGGTAAAAGATGTTCCTATCATTGTTCTGATTAACCAGGGTTCTGCAAGTGCCAGTGAAATTCTTTCTGGCGCTCTCAAAGACAATCACCTTGCATATCTTGTTGGAAAGCGTACTTACGGAAAAGGTTCTGTTCAGCAGATTATTCCGCTTGGGGATAAAGAACAGATTAAGATGACAATGGCCCGCTATTATACTCCGAGTGATACAAACATCGATAAGATTGGTATTCCGCCGGATTTGGAAGTTGCTTATCCTGATTTTACAGAAGAAGAAACTTCAGCTTATAAAAAATTAATAGAAGACAATGTAATCAGCGATTATGTTGAACTGCACAAGGATATGACAGAAGCACAAATTTCTGATTATGCTGCTTCTTTAAACGGAAAGTATAATTTGAACCAGAAGCTTTTGCGCCGCTTGATCAGAGTTCAGGTTAACCGCACTAAGCCAACAGCCCTTTATGATCTTGATTACGATATTCAGCTCAATGCCGCTTTGGATGTCCTCAAGAATACAAAGAACTTTAAGAAGCTTGTTGCATCTACAAAGACTTTGAAAGAACTTCAGGTTGAAGCAGAAAAAGCCAAGGCAAAAGAAGAAAAGGCTGAATAATGCGGCAATTTATTGTTCAAAACTCAAACTGCAAGAACGGAATTATAACCTTAATCGGAAAGGATTATCGTTATCTTCATCAGGTTTTGAGAGTAAAGCCGGGGGATATGCTCAGCGTCCGATTTGAGGACGGTACTCTCAATAACACGACGGTTTGTTCTGTTGATGAAAATGCAAAGAAAATTGTTCTCCAGGTTTGCGAGTTGTCCGGCCAGAGTGTAACCCGTGGTGTTCAGGCCCAGGAAGTTGAAAACCATTTTTCCAATATGGAATACTGGCTTTTTCAATACATTGCAAAACCAAGCAAGATGGAGCTTATCATCCGTCAGGCCGTTGAATGCGGTGTAAAATACATCGTTCCGATTGCGGGGGAGTTTTCTCAAAAGCAGAATATCGATGCCATGGAAGGCTCTAAAAAAGAACGCTTTGAACGAATTATCCGTGAAGCCCGTCAGCAGAGCGGTTCGCCTGTAGCCACTGAGATTTTGCCGGTGGTAACCACAGATCAGGCCTGCGACCTATGGAAAAATCAGCAGGATGCCCGAGGCATTGTTCTGTATGAGCGGAATAAGGATACCCAGAGCCTTCACAGCGTTTTTGCAGATTCTTCTATTAAAAAGGCAGCTGTTGTTGGTTCAGAAGGGGGCATCAGCCCGTCAGAAATAGAACTTTTAAGTGCAGGAAATTTTGTTCCTGTTCATT
>JAFNQK010000036.1 GCA_017386165.1 Treponema sp. | reverse complement strand
TCTGGATTGCCACATATCTTAATTCACCGCCTCCCTACCTTATAGAATTACCGGCAGAAGAAATTGAACGTAATGCCTGTATCTGGAAAACCGAAGAAACAATATGGCGCCATATCGGAACCGTAGATTCTCTTGAAGCCGCCCGTTACATGGTTGAGAATGACAGGATATCTTATAAAGATGCGGATGGTGTCTGTTACTACCTGGAATGTGAGCCTTCGGACGAACTATTCTATTCTTTTGCCAAAATAGAGTATGGCGATACTGTCGAGTATTACGATTGGTATGTTCCGGGAAAGGAACATAGATATGGGAGAAGATTTATCTGATATTATTCGTACTTTATTCCAAAATAATCCAGAGTAGCTTTCATTGCATCCTGACTGGTGAGGCAGGTATCTCGCAAAAAGCCCCTCTCATCTTTCCAGTTCTTGATACCACAAATTTATAAAAATTTATAAATCCAAGCCCCGATTCCGGCATGTAGTTCCAATAATTCGATGAAAACTTCTGGAATCTTTGTGGCCTCTGATAAGTCGAAAGCTTTATTTTTTACTTCGAAGTTTTTGCTTTCAAAAAAAGCCTTAATTTCGTTTTCAAGAGAATTATTTTCAAAACCTTTGACTTGTACGAGTAAGATTTTTACTTTCGTCTCCTTAACAGCTTGTGGTTCTTAGCGTTTTTCTCTGCATAGTCTTTACAGTACATTTGCAAACATTCTATAGAACTGTTTGTGCCGCGAATCAGTTCAGAAGCAATCTGTAGCGCGTTTTTGTAAGGATTATCTTTTATCGTTTGTGATGATTTTTCAGAATCATCCGGCAGCTGTGCAAACTCAAGATTGTAGGCATAAGGATGTTCGTGGCAGAACTTTCCATCAGTTTCAAGAAACTCAACTCGTGTGCTGCCGGCGTCTATCCAATCTGCAAAATCCTTTATTTGTTTATCATGTTCAAAAAAGTCTTTATCATCCTTACAGCTGCAGAAGACACCGATTTGTTCTTCATTTCCAATAACATGAACAAGGTCACCGCTGCGGAACGGGAAAGGAATCGTAACATAATCATTTTCGTATGTAGGCTCTTCGTTTAAGGCAAGATAGCGGTAAAGAATTTCCCGGTCGCGGTCGCTGAACTGCCAGTTGATTTTTGCCAGATATTCGCGTTCTGCTTTTGATGGAAAGAGTGCAATTATCTGTTCATTTGTAAGTGTTTTGAGTTTTGCAAATGGTATATTACGTGGCTTTTCTTTTTCCATATCATTCTCCTCCAGTTACCGCATCTACAATTTCCTTAACAACTTCATACTGTTTTTGTTTTGGCAGTGTCGAAAGAAACATCAAAAATGCCGGATTGTTCTGCATTTCTTCCCTGAGCTTTGCAAGAGCCTGTTCTTTTGGGAGACCTTCATCTACATAGCCAAAGCCACATATTCCATAAGGCGTAACGGCTGTTCCTGTTATTGTTCTCATAAGCACACTCCTTAATTAGAAAGCAAACGCCTTCTGCCTTACAATGTGTTTTTCTTTACACCACTCTGAATAAGCTTCAAAGGCTTCTCCGTGTAAATGACTGTTGTGAGGACCATATGCCTGACGTATTGAAAACTTTGGTGTTACTTCTATGCAGATTTTGTATTTTCCCTGGTACATAGCATAAACAATTGTGGCACGTCGATTTAGTACTTCTGTTTTATATCCCCATCCTACACAGTTGCTCATTTCGCTACCGATTACTTTCAGGGTGTGACTATCTCTGGCAACAAAGAAGCAATATCGATCCTCATCAGAAACGGGTGCCATTTCTCCTTTTGAATTTTTCTTAAAGGCAGGCCCAGCTTTATATTCCAGATCAAGATAAGGCTTTCCAATATTAAAGGTTACGTTAGTATCCATTGTCTTAATAAACGAAGAAGTCGTTCTGTTAAGTCTCATTTCTTCATTTACTTCATTATTCCGGCGCAAAAGAAAATCATGCGTGTATTTGTTAAAGCCTTCGCTAAGAATTTCTCGTTTTTCCCGCTCTGTTAAATGTTCTGAACATCCCAAATACATCTGTATTCCATCGGTTATATATAAATTTGAAACTGTTTTGTCTACTAAGCAGTTTACAGTACGGTTCAGCGAATTCCATAAAGTTTTTTGATCTGTAATTATCAGCATATCCTGAACAAACCGTTTAAGAGAATCTTGAACAGCATACCGTATTTCTCCATTGCTGCAGGAAATCATATAGTACTTAAAAAATTCATACCACTTTGGATTGGCACTTTTCATTAAAAGGTTTACGTCGGTAATGCCAAGCTCTTTCGCAGCGGCATAGCTTATAATTCCCTGAGGAAATTTCTGATACAGTTTTCTTACGCTTTTTGAAGGTTTTATTCCAAGACAGGCAAACATTTCATTTTCTGCATTTGGGGTATCTCCTGAAGAAAGAAAAGTAAAATCTGCATCATAAGGATTAAGTCCCCAGTGCTGACAGATGATGAAAAAGTTTACATTAAACGGACAAAGCATATATC
>JAFNQK010000035.1 GCA_017386165.1 Treponema sp. | reverse complement strand
GAGATTACCTTATGTCTTATATCAAGGGCATCAAAGCTGTTGATGATAGCACAGTAGAAATTGAATTTAGAAAACCAATTCCAGAATTCAATGCAATTAAGGTTCTTACATTCAAGATTATTCCTTGCAAATACAACGGAAAAGACCTTGATGTAAATCTCCGTGAAGGTGAAAATGAACGTGCATTTGCTACAGCTCCAATCGGAACTGGTCCATTTAAGCTTACAAAGTGGGATATCGGTAAGAGCCTTACTTTCCAGGCAAATGGTCTTTATGTAAACGGTCGCCCACAGGCAAGTACTCTTATCATCAAGAGAACTATCGACCCTGTAGTTCGTATGAACGAATTGAGCAAAGGTCGTATCAATCTTGTTCTTGAAACAAACCCAATGGACCGCGCAACTGTTGCAAAAATCAAAGATGTTGATATCAACTCTTATATGCCATATGCATTCTACGAAGTTGCAATTAATACAAAACTCTTCCCAAGTGCTGAAGGTCGTCAGGCAATGGCAATTGCCCTTGACAGAAAGAACCTTGTACCAGGCATTACAGACGATGAAGAAAACGTTTGTATAAACAATGGTCCTATTCCTTCTAACGTATATCAGAAGGCTATGCCAGATTATCGTGATACTCCACTTGATAACCTCTTGCCATACGATATCAAAAAAGCAAAGACACTTGCTAAGAAAGGAAATATTTCTAACCAGAATGCTACATTGATGTATCCTGATTCAATGGGTGAATTTGGTAAGAAGCTTGCTGATGGTATTGCAAAACAGCTTGCAGAAATCGGTTTGAACGTAGATGTTCGTCGTGCTGGTGACCAGGTATTTAACCGTGCAGTATTCTCTGAAAAGAACTACGAGCTTGCACTTGTTTACCGTGAAGGTTTTGACAACATGTATTCTTCACTTGGAAACTTGTATCGTTCAACAAGTAAAGAAAACATCACAGGTGTAAACGACAAGGCACTTGATACAATGTTTACAGCATGGGAAAGCGAAGTTCTTGCTCCAGAATGGATTGCAAAAACTGACGGTTTGAACAGAAAGATTTGTGAACTCTGTCCAACAATTCCTCTCTGTACACTTCACAAGGATGTTTATTCACGCGGTTTGGAAAATGTTGCTATCGGTACTGATAACCCATTCCTTACTGTAGAAAACTGGAAGTTCAAATAATAATTAGTAAAAAAAGTTAAAGGCTGTCTGTTAGGTTGTTTAGGGACTTATCAGGCAGCCTTTATAGTTCATTAGCTTTTTGGGGGAATAAAATGCGTTTTTTACGCTTTTTACTTAAAGAACTGGTTCTTCATGGGATTGTATTTGCAATCATCGGAACAATTGTTCTTTCTGCCTTGTATTTTGCAGCAATCGGTGCTACCGGCAAAAAACATGTAGAAAAAACAGATAAGGTTGCCATTGAACAGGTTCTTGAAGATTCAGATTTGGCTTCTGATCAGGAAATCGTACCTGAAGTAACAGAAGAAGATGAAGGTTATTCAAACTATTTTGAGGCAATCAAAGGCTTTCTTCTTTCGCTTGTTGGTAAAAAGGATATGTCAAAGTTAGGACCTGGATTTACTTCTGGACAGATTATCCTTGCCGGTGCAATTAATACTCTTCCACTTGCGCTTATTGCTCTTGTGTTCCTTGTTTTGATTGCTCTTTTTGTTTCTTCTTATGCTGTATCAAGCCGTTACATGTCTCTTAATTTTGGTGTTAAGACAGACGAAAGAATCGAAGCGGTTGTAAGTGCTGTAATTGCTGTTCTTGCGGCATGTCCTTTGTTCGTTGGTTTCTGGCTTACATATACTGTTGCAGGCAACGGTCAGGGTATTTTGCCTTTGATTGCTCTTGTTACTGTATTGCTTGGTGGTCTTGCATGGGATGGTGCTAACTTCCTCAAGACTGATATGCTTTCGCAGATTAATCAGACACATGCTATTGTATTCTCTACATTGGGACGCAAGATTGGTAAATGTTTTCCACTTCCTGGTACTTATACCGGTTATTTGTTCCAGTCGAGCCTTCCTCGTTTTATTCCATATCTTGCCGGAAAAGTTCCTGCAATCATCGGTTCTGTAACAATTGCTGAAATTGCCTTTGACTTTCCTGGTCTTGGAAAGAACCTGATCGATGCTCTTATTGTAAAAAATACAGACTTGTTGATTACTTCTGTCTTTGTACTTTTGTGTATTAATGCAGTTGTTTCATTTCTGGTTAAACTTGTATTGTTCTTAATTTATCCGAGGGTATATGAAAAAGCAATTTAAAGTTCTTAGCATTATTTTTACAGTACTTTTTATTTCACCTCTGTTTTTGAGTTGGATTCCATATAGTGCAATCGATGGAATCTTCCCGGATTCAATGAAGGTGAATGATTTTATGCATTCTCTCTTTGAATCTTTTAGAGAGCTTTCGATTACTCTGGTTGCAACAGTTGCTTTTGCCATGATCATCAGTATTCTTTTGGGATATCTCAGTGTATTGTCCATGGGTGTTGGTCGATTCATTGCAACAATTATGAATATGATTGAATCTATTCCTTCTATTCTTATTGCATTGTTCTGTTATGCACCTGTTTCTGGAGCCCTGGTTTCTCTCAAGGGAAATAACTCAACAGTTTTGTCATTGGCTGTATTCGTAGCGGCTGCAACTGCTACCGTTTTGCCAGAAGCTGTACGAAGTATTTCAATTCCACTTTCTGACTTGTATAACCGAAAGTACAGTGTTTCTTTCCGTTCATACGGTTTTACAAAGAACAGAATCCTTTCTGTTTTGATGAAGACTGATTTGCTTAAAGATTCTATCAAGCGTGTTCTTGCAGGTATTTTGCTCAAGACTCTTGTACTTGATACTTCTTTTGGTTATGTAATTCAGGTTGGTTTAGGTTCTACTGGTACTCCACAGCATACAAGCCCTGGTGCTTTGATTGCTGCTAACCGTAAGGCAATTTTGTTCAATTCTGATATTAATCCTTCATATTTCTGGATTCCTGCAATTCTTTTGATGTCAGTAAGCGTTGCATGTTTCTTGATTATTGAACAGACCAAGGAGGAAGTATGACACCGATAGAACTTAATGACTTTTGTATTCATCTTGGTGACCGTATTACTCTTAAGAAAACTTCACTAAAGATTGAAGAAGGTACTTCAACTGTAATCATGGGACCTACAGGAACAGGTAAATCTGTTTTCCTCAAGTCGGTTGCTGGTATTTTGCCTTCTACTGTTTTCCGTTATGAAGGTAGCATGAAGATTAACGGCATTGATGGTTATATTGACGGAAATAAACAGGATTACAAGCAGTGGACTCAGATTGAACAGTCTGGTTTGATGTTTGTACCTGCAGAAACTGCTCAGGTAATGAATCCTGCTTTGACTTTGGATCAGAACTTGAACCTTTTGGCTCCTGGCTGTCGTGATGAAATCGTACGCCGCCTTTCAGAATTCTTTACTCTTGATTTTGAAGCTTTTGCACGCCTTTATCCGGATGAAGTTTCTGGTGGTGAAATGCAGCGTATCACATTGATGATTTTGCTTTCCCGTCCTGGAAACCTTATTCTCTTGGATGAACCTACTGTAAACCTTGACCGCAACCTCAGAAAGAACTTTGTTGAATTCTTGAATAAAGAAATCCTATGCGATAAGACCAAGACTTTCTTGATGGTAAGCCACGATGTTGACTTTATCCGTCGCCTTACCCTTACACAGTGGTTTATTCTTAAAGACGGAGACATTGAAAAGCAGAAGGATCTTCCAGAAATGGAAGGTTACAACAAACCAGAAGCCAAGAAGGGTGCCAGCGGTTCTGCAATTGAACTTAAAGATGTTGCTCAGTCATATCAGAAGCGCGGTATTTTTGGGGAAAGAAAGTTTACTGCTTTCAAGGGGCTGAACCTAACTTTTGAGCGCTCGACAATATACGGTATTACAGGTCCTTCGGGATGTGGTAAATCCAGCATGATTAAGTCGATTCTCCGCCTTTTGGATGAAACTGATGGTCAGATTCTTATGGAAGGCAACGACCTTGTTGCACTTAAGCCAAAAGAAAACGGTCGTGACCCTGTAAACTTTAAGCCATACCGAAAGAGAATGGCAATTGTACAGCAGGATTCAAGATTTTCGTTCTTCCCGGATCTTAAGATTCGTGATTCTTTCCTTCAGATAACAAAAGCTGGTAACGAAGGTACTGTAGAT
>JAFNQK010000349.1 GCA_017386165.1 Treponema sp. | reverse complement strand
GTTTCCGTATTCTTGAATCTGCCTGCGGACCATGTATCGGACAGGGCTTTGCTCCTAACTCAGAAGGTGTTACCCTCCGTACATTTAACCGCAACTTTAAGGGTCGTTCGGGAACTGCAGACGCAAATGTATACCTTGTAAGCCCAGAGACAGCAGCAGCTGCAGCAGTAACAGGTGTATTTACAGAAGCAGAAACATTGGACTACGAAGATCCAGCTTATGTAACTGGAATCCGCGTTTCTATGCTTGACGGAAAAGACAGCCGCCTTTCTAGTGATGACGTTCTTAAGTGCGCAACAAATCGCGGTATGATTATCGCTCCACTCCCACAGGGAGAAGCTGAAAAAGTTGAAATCCTCCGCGGACCAAACATCAAGCCATGTCCAAAGTGTCGTGACTACGAACCAAGCCTCAAACTCCCTGTACGCCTTAAGGCTGGAGATAACGTTTCTACAGATGATATTATGCCGGCAGGAGCAAAGGTTCTCCCACTCCGCTCAAATATCCCTGAAATCAGTAAGTTCACTCTTACACGCCTCGACGAAACTTTCTATACTCGTTCAGAAGAAGCAAACTTTGCTAACTGTGTTGTAGTTGGTGGTGAAAACTACGGTCAAGGTTCCAGCCGTGAACACGCTGCTCTTGGACCTATGTACCTTGGTGTACGCGCTATCATTACAAAGAGCTTTGCCCGCATTCATAAGGCTAATCTTATCAACTACGGAATTATTCCAATGAATTTTGTAAATCCAGCAGACTATGATATAATTAAGCAGGGCGATGTTCTTGAAATCACAAATATTGAAGAAGCTCTCAACACAGGATGCGAATTCAATATTGTCTGCAACGGAAAGACAATCAAGGGAACAAACGACCTTGCAAAGCGCAGCCGCGACATCTTAAAACAGGGCGGACTTGCTGCTTATACAAGAAACGGAGGAAACTAATACAGTTTTATGAGAGTTCAGAACTTAATGGAAGACTATGTTTACTCACGAGTAAACGAGATGTACAACAAATTATCAGAGCATACACCAACATGGGTATCATGTACCTGTGAAAGTTGTAAATTAGATGTTTTAACTTATGTGTTAAACAAAGTTCATCCACGTTATGTAGTTTCTGGACGCGGAGTACTCCATTCTGCCCAAATGTTTGACAGCCAGATCAGGGCTGATGTTGATGCCCTGATTATGGAAGGTATTCATACCATCAGTAACAATACCCGCCCCGATCATAAAATCAAGGCTCAGGAAAATGCTTTGGGCGACTCAGATGAAAATTCTCCAGCATTTAATTTCCCGGTAATTACAGGATTAGTTCTCAACGGAACAACCTTTGAACCTTTTGAAGGAGCAGAAATCCTTTTAAAAGATGAAACCGGCAAAGCGCTGATGTTTGATTCATCATGGGATAATCCTTGTAAAACTTATAAATCCACCAAAGGAAACTTTAGCTTCTGGCCTTCTTCAATTCCGGCAGAAAAAGAAGGTATTTTTAAGAAATTTAAATTTGTACTAGAGATTTCTGCAGAAGGCTGTGCCCCTTTAACAAGCGCCATTGAGCTTCCTGTTATCAGTGACAAGTTAAAGAAGGTTTCCTTTGATTCTAATTTTACATTAAGAATTAAAGATTCTTATTTGTTTAAGAATTAATTTTTTTTACTTTTAAATAAAGGCTTGAAATCAAATGATTTCAAGCCTTTTTTCTTATATCTGATTAATTATTCAGCAATTGTGCAAACCCAGCCTTCAGGAGCTTTGATTTCACCCATCTGAATACCAGTAAGTGTTTCTCTCAATTTTGAAAGAACAGGTCCGATGTTTTCCATTCCAGAAGGAACAAGAATTTCTTTGTCATGGTCAACAATCTTTCCGATTGGAGAAATTACAGCAGCTGTTCCACAAAGACCAACTTCAACAAAGTCCTTCAATTCGTCCTTATTAACAGGTCTTTCTTCAACTTCCATATTGAGATAATCTTTTGCAACCTGAACAAGTGAACGTCTTGTAATACTTGGAAGAATACTGTTTGATTTTGGAGTAACAAGTTTTCCGTCTTTTGTAACGAAAAGAATATTTGCACCACCAGTTTCTTCGATGTATGTATGAGTTGCAGGATCAGTATACATATTTTCTGCAAAACCATGTTTGTGAGCATCTACAATGTTGTGCAAAGACATAGCATAGTTCAAACCAGCCTTAATATCACCAGTTCCATGAGGAGCAGCACGGTCCAAATCAGAAATACGTACTGTAATTGGCTTTACACCGCCCTTAAAATAAGGTCCAACAGGTGTTACAAGAATACGGAACATATATTCATCAGCAGGTTTTACACCGATAACTGCATTTGAACCAAACATATATGGGCGAACATACAAAGTTGCTCCAGAACCATAAGGAGGAACCCAGTCAATATTTGCTTTTACAACGTCTTTTACAGCCTGAATAAATCTGTCTTTTGGGAAAACTGGCATTTCAAGGCGTGCACAAGAATCTGCCATACGATCTGCATTAAGATCTGGGCGGAAACACACGACTTTACCATCTTTTGTAGTATAGGCTTTAAGGCCTTCAAAACATGTCTGTGCATACTGAAGAACACCGGCACATTCATTAATACAAATTGTGTTGTCTTTTGTAAGTTTACCATTATCCCAGGCACCATCTTTGTAAATTGAAACAAAGCGTTTGTCTGTCTTCATGTAACCGAATGGTAAATTACCCCAATCAAGCTTTTTCTTTCCCATTTTGAACCTCACTAAAGTCGCGCCAAAAGCTCGGCTTAAATATAACTAAAATATAATGCTTATAAAAAAGTTTTGCAATGCACGATTAATGCATTGCAAAAGAATAAGTTTAATTATTTGTATTTTTGATTATCGAATCTTTCTCAAGAAGGCATCTTTATAACCATAAGACTTGAATCGGTTCAAAACTGTACCGTATTCATCCATGGTCAAAGGTCCTACCATTACCTGAAGGGCTTTTCCACTTGCCAAAGGAACAAGTGTAAACGGATACTGTTTTCCGTAAGTCTTGATTATATCCTTGATGTTGTTCTTATCACTATAAACTCCAATCTGGATATAATACTTTCCACTCTTAAGAGCCTTAAGACTTGAAACAGTATACTTACTAAGGTCAGCATCATCAGTTAAAGCAGGCTTCTTTTCTTCTTTCTTTGAAACAGATTCCTGTGGAACTACATCCTCGATAATCTGAACTACTTCACTCTTTGCAGGAGGATTTGGTTCAGAAGGAACAAGTACGATTGCTTCGTAAGATTCTTCTTCGGCAGATTCTGTTTCTTCTGGAACTTCAGGCTCAGGCTCCGCAACTGTCTCAATTTCTACAGACGTTTCAGACTCTTCAACAGTTGCTAATTCTTCAGAAGTTGATAATTCTTCAACAGGGGCTGGATCAACAACTGTTTCAGGAGCTGCTTCAGGTTCGTTTTCAAGAATTTCTTCTTCAACAGCTTCAACAACTTCAGGTTCTTTTTCTGGTTCTGCCGCAACTGTATTGTTTTCTGGCCCAGTAAGAACAATTGATTCATTCAAAGGTTCTTCTTCTACATATTCTTCATTAGAAGGAATATCTTCTTCAACTGATTCTGGAGCAACAGTTTCTAAAACTTCTTCAGGTTCTTCTGTCTTTTCTTCTTCAAATTCGTCTTCTGCAGGAACGTTTTCGATTGCTTCTTCAGGAGCTGCTTCTTCTACAGGAGCAGTTTCTTCAGCTGTAGGTTCTACATTTTCAGCAGTCTTTTCAGGTTCCTGTTGTTCAGTAAGATCGTCTGCTTCGATTTTTTCATCACTCTCTTCTTCTTCTGGAATCAGGATTTCAGCTTTTGCTTTTTCTTCCGGTTCAAAAGGTTCTTCATCGAGAGATTCTTCAAGCTTTTCTTCTACAGCAGGTTCGTCTGCTGGAGTTTCTTCGGCAGGAGTTTCAGCAGATTCTTCTGTAAGCTCATCTTCAGCAACTGATTCAGAAGGTTCATCTATCACTTCTTCAACAGCCTCTGTGTTTTCTGATGTTTCAGGAGCAGCTTCTGTCTCAGGTTCTTCTTCTACTGCTTCAGG
>JAFNQK010000348.1 GCA_017386165.1 Treponema sp. | reverse complement strand
GGGTGTGAGCTTTATACCACCGGCGAGCCTTGTCCAATGTGTCTAGCTGCCTGCATGTGGGCTAATATTGAACATGTTTATTACGGCTGCACAATTGAAGATAACGAAAAAATTGGATTTAGGGATTCAAAATTTGATAAGTTGATGGGTGGAAGAAAAAACTTGAATGGATATTTGTCCCAGGTAGACAGAGAAGCCTGCCTGGAACTTTTTGATGAATATAATTCCCTTAATCGGGAGCGCTATTAACCAACTATCCAAATACGACTTGTCCGTCTTCGAGAACGCTGATGATTGTCTTGCATTCAGAACAGCGGAATCGGCCGGCGTGACTTGCTTTTAAGCGCTGCTGGCACATTGGACAAGGAAATGATTTTGGAAAAACAGAACTTGCACTTGGCTGTGCCTGCTTAAAGAAGTCAACGGCTTCGTTTAAGGTGTCTTTTAGATTGAAAAAGTGGTTAAATCCTAAAAGCTGGAAAATTTCCATAACCTTTGGCTGAAGCTGCAGGAATACAATGCTTCCTCCACGAGGTTTGAGCGTATTCAAAAGGCTTGTAAAATTTCCGATACCGGTTGAAGATACATATTCCAATGCCTGACAGTTAAAAATCAGGTTGATGTATCCGGCTCCGATAACAGAAGTAATTTTATTCTGGAAAAAATTTGAATTATAGTTATCAATGCTTCCCTTTAAGTAAATACAGACGCAACGAGGAACCTGATCTACTTTTCCGAGGGTAATTCTTAAACTCTTATCCCATTCAATATCAAATCCTGGTACGATACTATCATTTGATTCCATAAGTTTTTCCTTGTACGTAATTCTTAGGTGCGTTACAAAATTCTTGAACTGGTTTAGCTCAAATCAACATCGATTGTTCCTTTTTCTGAAACAACGATGACAATTTTGCATCCAGAACAGCGGAATTTCCCGGCTCGTGGTGCCTTGAGTGTTCTTTGACACATTGGGCAACTAAAAGTGACTGGAAACAGAGAATTAGTTCCATCATCACTATTGGAGAAGTGTTTAACCGCTTCGTCGATAGTGTTTTTAATAGTAAAAAACTGGCTAAAGCCTAGCAGAGAAAATACTTCGTAAACTTTGGGTTGAATGCTGATTAGTACCATATCTCCACCATGGGATTTTAAGGTACTCAAGAAGTTAGTAAAACATCCGATCCCGTTAGAAGAAACATAATTTAAGGCTGCGCAATTTACTATTAAATTAACAAAGCCTGCTTCGATAATCGAATTAACTTTCTTTTGGAAAAAAGATGAGTTGTAGCTGTCTATACTTCCAGTTAGAACTACATAAAGTCCTTTGTCCAGTGATTCTGCAGACTGCAAAGTGATATTTAGAGATTTATCTTTTTCATCATCAAAGCCAGGTACAAAATCGTTATTAAGCATAGAAGCCTCCGACACTACTTCTTATTTCTATTGTAAATTATTTTCTAATCTAAGCAAGAAAAAAAATTAATATTACATACAAAAGTCTTTAAACTCACTAGAATAAAACTATGGATATGCTCAAAGGTTCCCTCTGGGACAAGATTTTGATTTTTACTCTGCCAATTGCCGCAAGCAGTATTTTGCAGCAGCTTTTTAATTCTGCGGATGTTGCGGTTGTCGGACATTTTGCCGGTAGCCAGGCCCTTGCCGCTGTAGGAAGTAATTCTCAGGTAATCAGTCTTATCATCAATGTCTTTTTGGGTTTAAGTGTTGGAGCCAATGTTGTTATCGCCAATTTGCTTGGAGAAGGAAAAACTAAGAATATCCGAGAAGCTGTTCACACCGCAATTTCTGTAAGTTTTATCAGCGGCTTTGTTTTAATATTTGTTGGATTTGTTCTTGCTCGTCCGATTCTCACTCTCATGGGAACTCCTGAAGATGTTTTAGAAAGTGCCATCTTCTATTTAAGAATATATTTTGCCGGCATGCCTTTTATCATGCTTTACAATTTTGGAAGTGCAATTCTCCGCAGCAAAGGGGATACTCAGCGACCTTTGTATGCTTTGATTGTAGCCGGAGTTTTAAACTTAGTTCTCAATCTGATTTTTGTAATTTGTTTTAAGATGAATGTAGGTGGGGTAGGACTTGCCACTCTGATTTCAAACGCCATAAGTTCAATTCTTGTTTTGATTTTTTTATTAAGGGAAAAAAGTGAACTCAGGGTTGATTTAAGAAAACTTTGTATAAATAGAACATATCTTTTGAGAATGATTAAAATCGGAGTTCCGGCCGGACTCCAGGGAATGGTCTTTAATTTTTCGAATGTATTGATTCAGGGGGCAATTAACGGCTTTGGTTCAAGTGCCATGGCGGGTTCTGCTGCCGGTCAGAATTATGAATTCTTTACTTTTTATGTTGTAAGTGCATTCAATCAGACTACAGTTACTTTTACAAGTCAGAATATGGGTGCCCGACAGTATGACCGCTGCAAAAAGATTTTTAAGCTTTGCTGGCTATACAGTGTTTCTATTGTTGCGGTGATGCTTACTTTGTTTGTTGTGTTTAGAGAATTTTTTGTAGGGCTTTGCACCGTGGATCCTCTTGCGATTGAATACGGTTGTATACGCATTCTCGTGGTAGAAACTTTTGACTGTCTGATATGCAATTATGAAATAGGAGCCAGTGCCATGCGCGCCATGGGGCACTCACTATTACCGGCAGTAGAAACGATTTTTGGAGTTTGTGTTCTCCGAATTGTATGGATTTTAACGGTATTTGCTCACTTTAAGAAGATTTTGGAACCTCTCCAGTCATTTGCAGTTTTGATGGCGGTTTATCCGGTGAGCTGGATAATAACAGGCCCCCTTGTTTTGGGGACCTATTTTGTGATCAGAAAGAAAACTTTTAGAACATTGTAATTTTTGCTTTTAATGTTTCGTCTAGGATATAATCGCTGCAGTAAAGATATTCAAAACTGTGTGCAGCAAGTACTTTTTCGATGGTGTCTTCTGCGCTTTCGCTGTTGTAGAAAATAACATTACAATGATATTCTGTTTCGGTATAACTTTTTAGGGCTTTTGCAAGATCTGTAAGTTTTTTATCTGTTGAATTTGTGTAAGCTGACTGATTAACGAGAATAAGCCGAGGTATGTAGTACAACTCTACTGAAGAATTAGGCAATTCAATGTAGTTAAAGTAATCAGCAAGAACAAGTGATTTTTCAACTGAGGTGATTCCTTTTTCTTCAAGATAATCGTTTACATTTTTTTCGAATTCAGTTAGCAGTTCACTTTTCTTTTCAAGGAAATTGTAATTACTTTTGTTGCAAACATAGAGATTTCCGTAATAGTTTGAGCGTTTACCATCAGAGGTTGTACAAACAGTAACGATTCCGTTGTTAATATTTTGTTCTTTTAGTTTTGAACTTTCAAAATAGTAGGTTCTTGCATTGGAATTTTCATATAAAAGTGATGAATAATATACATTAAGTCCGTAGTCAGGTATTGCAGGGGCAAGCCAGGTAAAGGTGCCGCCGTAGTTTTTTTCAAGCAACGGAATTAACTGGTCGTGGGTGTAAAGATTTTGTGCATAAGTTCCAGGACAACCTGTAAGGCTAAGGGCAGATAGGGCGATTGCAAAACTTGCAACGATAAGTGATAAAGTTTTTTTCATAATCTCATCCTCTTATTAAAATAGTTTTATATTAACTCAATTATAGTACATGGAAAGAGTGGTGACTACTGTTTTGGTTTTGTAAATTTAAAGAATTCCGGTGCGTAGCCGGAGATATGCCATCCGCCGGTGTAAAATCCGTTTTCATTGGCAATCGGGCTTACAAAAATCACTTTTGTTGGGTTTTGGGTTTCGTATTCAAAAATGTTAGAAGTCCATTCCTTGTTTTGTGTTTTTACAAAAAAGTGCTGGTCCTCTGGTGTGTAAAAACTGATTTTATATTTGCCGGGTTTTAGAGTCAGGTGCATGACCATTCCGCCGTCCAGATAATATGTGCGCTGGTATTTGTAGACGGTGCGGGGGCCTGTGTGATGAAAAATGCTTGAAAAATATGGGAGACCTTCTTTTGGGTCTTTTACCACCTGGTCCGGAAAATAGTAGGTTGCTTTGCAGGCTGTGTAGGTTACATCATTTCCATCTGTGTCCTCTAATTTGAGCCAGCATCGGGTGATATTCATTTTGTCGGAATTAACCGGGCGGTAGATATACAGTTCCCACTGGTTGTGGTGGAGGGGAGAATTGTCGGTAAAGCGCTGGTAGCCGTCGGGAAAGTTATGCTCCTGAGAGGCCGGGTCTGCAAAGGCTGGTAAAAGAGATGAAAAAACTATTAAAACAATAGAAAAAATGTAGCAATTTTTTAGCATATTAAGATTTTACCATAATCTTCTATTGAAAGAGAATATCAGATTAAATAAACTAGAAGGCGAGAAATATTATGGAAGATACAAAAAACAGAAACACCTTTACAGGTTCAATTGGGTTTGTTCTTGCAGCGGCAGGAAGTGCAGTTGGTTTGGGAAACATCTGGCGTTTCCCTTATTTGGCAGCTAAAGATGGTGGTGGACTCTTTGTAGTTGTTTACATCGTTCTTGCTCTTACTTTTGGTTTTGCGCTTTTGACAAGTGAAATTGCAATTGGTCGCAATACAAAAGTTGGTCCTCTTAGTGCTTATAGCAAATTAAAGAAGGGATGGAAACCCCTTGGTATCCTAAGTTGTTTGGTTCCGTTCATAATTTTGCCTTACTATTGTGTAATCGGCGGATGGGTTCTTAAGTACTTTATTGTATTCCTTACGGGAAAGGGCGCTCTCGCTGCAGAAAGCGGTTATTTTGGTGGCTTTATTACAGCTCCAGTAGAACCAATCGTAATGACTTTGATATTCCTTGCTTTTGTTGCACTCATTGTTTTCCTTGGCGTTAATAAAGGTATCGAACTTTCTTCTAAAATTGTAATGCCTGTTCTTTTGCTTCTTGTAGTTGCAATTTCTATCTTCTCTTTGACAATTAAGTTTACAGGTGATGACGGTATTACCCGCAACGGTATGCAGGGACTCAAGGTTTATGTAGTTCCAAGTGTAAAAGGAATCGGTGTCAAAGGCTTCTTTACGGTTGTAATGGATGCCATGGGACAGCTTTTTTACAGCTTGAGTATTGCAATGGGTATCATGGTTGCATACGGTTCTTATGTAGACGATAAAGATAATCTTGTTAAGTCAATCAACAGAATCGAGTTCTTTGATACTTTGGTTGCTTTCCTTGCAGGTGTAATGATTATTCCTGCTGTTTATACATTTATGGGTGCTGAAGGAATGAAATCTGGCGGTCCAAGCCTTATGTTCGTTTCTTTGCCAAAAGTATTTACTGCAATGGGACCAATCGGTAACGTTGTAGGAGCTGCTTTCTTCTTGATGGTATTCTTTGCTGCTTTGAGTAGTGCCGTAAGCGTTATGGAAGCAATCGTTGCAAGCTTTATCGATGAATTTGAAATCAAGCGCGTTACTGCAACAACATTTGAAACAGTTATTGCTGCTATCGTTGGTATAATCGTATGTTTCGGTTACAACAGATGGTACTTTGAACTCAAGCTTCCTAACGGTGCTGTAGGTCAGATTCTTGATATCATGGACTATGTAAGTAACAACTTTATGATGCCAATTGTTGCAATTCTTACTTGCGTTCTTATTGGATGGATTCTTAAACCACAATTCCTTATCGACGAAATTGAAAAGAACGGTGAAATTTTCCGCCGCAAAAAGCTTTTTGTTGTAATGATTAAGTTTGTTGCACCAATTTTGCTCTTTATTCTGTTCCTTAAATCAGTTGGTATTTTAACAATTATCTAATTTTCTGAATTAGAATTGTGATTTTAAGCTGTCTTTGTAAGAGATTTCTTTTACAGGACAGCTTTTTTTTGGTATTGTGGTATGTGCAAATAAATGTCAAACGAAAAAACTTATATTGCAATTGATTTAAAATCTTTTTACGCCTCTGTTGAATGCCGGGAACGCTGCATGGATCCACTTACGACAAAGCTTGTTGTAGCAGATAAAAGCCGAACAAGTAAAACAATTTGTCTTGCAGTAACTCCTGCCCTTAAAGCATACGGGCTTAGCGGCCGTAGCCGCCTCTTTGAAGTAGAAGCAAAGGCTCGCGAAGTCTTGCGCCAGACCGGCAAAGAACTTGAGTATATCGTTGCTCCTCCCAGAATGGCTTTGTATATTCAGTATTCCACAAGAATCTATAATGTATATTTAAAATATTTTGCACCAGAAGATATCCATGTTTATTCTATTGATGAAGTTTTTATTGATGCAACGAGTTATCTTCCCTTTTATAAGCTGAGTGCAAGAGAATTGGCGGTTAAAGTAATCCGTCATGTCCTAAAAGAAACTGGAATTACGGCTACGGCAGGAATTGCGCCTAACCTTTTTCTTTGCAAGGTTGCAATGGATATTGTTGCAAAGCATATTCCAGCGGATGAAGATGGAGTGAGAATTGCAGAGCTGGATGTTAATTCTTATAGAAAGGAATTATGGAATCATCAGCCTTTAACAGATTTCTGGCGTATTGGAAAAGGAATTGCCCGCCGGCTTGAAAAGCACTTTATTTTTACGATGGGCGATATTGCCCGGACTTCTCTAAAAAATCCCAAGATTTTATATGACGAGTTTGGAATTGACGCTGAAATTTTAATCGATCATGCCTGGGGCATTGAGCCTGTGGGGATGAAAGAAATCAAGAACTATAAATCTGAGGCAAAAAGTCTAGGAAGCGGACAGGTTCTTCATGAGCCGTACACTTATGAAAAGGCAAGAATCATCGTACGGGAAATGGCTGAGCTTTTGGCGCTGGATTTGTTCAAAAAAAAGCTTGTGACAAGTTCAATAACGCTGATGGTTGGTTACGATGTTGAAAGCTTAAACCAGAGCGATTTTGATGGCGAAATCGTCCGGGATTATTACGGGCGTGAAGTGCCTAAGCCGGCCCACGGAAGTCTGGCTCTCGGTAGTGAGACAAATTCATCTATGATAGTTGTGAACAGCTTTGTTTCTTTATTTGAAAAAATCGTGAATAAGAACTGGCTGGTTCGCCGTGTAAACATTTGTGCAAATAATACGATTGCGGTAGAGCAGAGGGAACCCAGTCTTTTTGATGATATAGAACTTTCTGACGGTGGAATGAAAACTGAAAAAGAAGACAGCCTCCAGAGGGCGAGGCTCGAGATTATGAAAAAATTTGGAAAAAATGCGATTCTCAAAGGCATGAATCTTGAAGAAGGCGCCACCACCCGGGACAGAAACCAGCAGATAGGAGGCCACCACCAGTGAAAGCCGAAAAGAATTATGATGACATCATAGATTACGACTGGAATGCAGAGTCTCTCAAAAACAGAATGAGCCTTTCTCAGCGGGCAAAAATATTTCTCCCCTTTGCGGCCCTCACGGGTTATGAAGAGGCACTGGCAGAAACACTAAAAACTGAAATTGAGGAGATGGGGGAATAAACTTGAGCTTTTGGTTGATTCCTATTGACTACAAAGATTTGAGTTTTTAATATCTGAGATAGAAAGCCTATGTGCTTAAAAAATAATGGGAGTTGAAATATGGTAAAGAAAAGTTTTCAGCCGATGATTATCACTGGAGCAATCGTTCTGTTTGCTGTGGTACTCTTTATTAATTCCTGCACAATCATTTCGCCTAATGAAAGAGGTGTAAAGGTTGCTTTGGGACAGGTTGTAGGGGATGTTATTCAGCCTGGTATGAATATGCATGCACCATTTATTACGAGAATCAGAAAATTCCGTCTTTAACCAAATACTTATGAAGTTTCGTTTTCATGTGGAAATGATGGTGCAATTACAAAGGATATGCAGACTGTTGGTAGTACAGTAGCAGTTCGTTATGTATATGATGAACACCGCATTATGGATATCGTAACCCGCTATTTGAATGATTCTGTTATTCAGAGTGCGATGCGTGATAATGTTAAGGCTTCTCTTAAGGAAACCGTTGGTCAGTATTCTATTTATGACCTTGTTGAAAAGCAGAATGAAGTAACTGGGCGTGTTGCAGAAGCAATGCTTACAAGAATGGCAGATTATCCGATTGATATTTCTCAGACTACGATTACAAACTGGGACTGGTCCGATGATTTTGATAAACAGATTAAGGAAACCGCAAACCGTGCTCAGGAAGTAAAAAAGGCTGAACAGGATTTGAAACTTGCAGAACAGCAGGCTCAGAAACAGGTAAAGGAAGCCGAAGCAAAGAAAGCTGCAATCGAACAGGAAGCCGAAGCTGCCCTTATCAAGGCACAGAAAGAAGCTCAGGCTAAAAAAGTAGAAGCTGATGCACTTGCTTATTATAATGCTAAGGTAGCTCAGAATTATCAGGTAGAAATAAGACTCAAGGAACTTGAAATCGAGCTTGAAAGAGCAAAGAAATGGGACGGACGTCAGGTTCCTAATTATGTTCCTATTACAGCAGCCGGTACGATTGTAGATTTACCAGCTGCAAAGAAATAGACTGAACAAAATAATTAATATCATCAGGATAGCCTGCTTGTTTTGGTTATAAAACCATTTCCAGCAGGCTTTTTTGTGGCTTCATTCCCATTTTCTGGTAGAAATGTTCTGCGCTGTCGTTGCCGGACCAGACGTGGAGGGTGACCTGGTAGCAGCCGAGTTTTTTGGCTTGGCATTTTACATATTCAAAAAGTCGTTCGCCGATGTGCTGACCTCTGCAAGTAGAATCAACGCACAAATCATCTATATACATGGATTTGAAAGGTACCATAAAGGGTGCGGATGGCTGTTCTTTTATCTGGCAAAAGGCATATCCTAAAACAGAATCTTTTTTATCAACTGCAACATAGATTGGTTTTGATTCATCCTTGAAAAGTTCTTTTAGTTCCTCTGCAGAATATTTTGTGGTTCCTGAGACAAATATATCCGGACGGATTTTTGCGTGGATTTCTAGAACCTGTTTGAGAAGATCAAGGATTTTTTCTGCGTCTTTTGATTCTGCATTTCGGATTGTCATTTTTAGACCTTTTTTTCTTTCAAGATTTAATTTTTGGTTTTACAATAAATTATAGCATTATTTTATGTGGAGTTATAAGTGTCTGAGAATATAAAAATCGTTAGTATTTCTTTGCTTTTATTTCTTTCATTTTTCTGCTTTCAGGCAGGTGTGTTTTTGTGTTCCGGTCACAAGTTAAAACAGAACGGCAGACGAACCCTTATTTTTATTGAATTTTTTACAGGGGTCATGCTGCTATGCGATGCCCTTGCATATATTTATCGCGGAAATATTACACCGATTGGCCATTTTATGGTTCGGTTTACTAATTTCTTTGTTTTTATATGTAATTATATGACT
>JAFNQK010000034.1 GCA_017386165.1 Treponema sp. | reverse complement strand
TGCCTGATTTCTTGTAACATTCAACTGAGCTCTTTCATATTCAGAACCGCTTTTAGCAATTCTTGTAACAAGACTGTTAATTCCGTTATCAAGAGAACCTAAAACACGGCTTCCGATTGCTTCGTGGTCACCTTTTAAAAGTGCATCTCTAAAAGCAATTACTGTATCGAACATTGAACCACCGCTTACACGAACACTGTTTCCAAGATTGTAAGGAGGCTTCTGACTAGAATCTTTAATAATTCCAAGTTCGTTAAGGGCACCGCCTTTTACATCACTGAGCCAAATCTGGCGGGCATCTGTTGTTTCAAGATTCAAACCATTAGTTACAGGGTCAATACTTGCTTTTACAGCAGCTCCACTATCATTGATTTTGCTTGCAAGTGCATAAACATTGTCACCTGCAGAAATACTGATTTCTACACCGTCAACACTGATAATTCCGTCAGAAGCAGCCTGCCAGCTAGAAGCATCTCTTCCACCAAAAATCTGCTGCTGTTCTGCCCAGAAAGTTCTGTTTCCGGCATTATTTACATCAAGATATTTATTTTCATCAACTTCGATTTTGTTTGTATCAATATTTCCGTTATAGCGAACACTTTCAATCAATGGAACACCACTTCCAGCTACATTTCCAAGTTCTACTTCAAAAGCAGTTGCTTTTGTATTTGTTCCGGCAAAAATTGAATTTCCATCCGATGAAATTGCATTTGCATTCTGAATTAATTCTTTTAAAAGTTCATCAACTTCTACTGCCATATTTTTCATATCATCAGGAGTATAAATTCCATTTGCACCAGTAACAGCAAGTTCACGAACTCTCTGCATAATATCAAGGCTGTTAGACATATAGCCTTCTCGCAAAGCAAACTGATCTGTAAGTGTTGCTGCATTTTTTTCAAAAGTATTTACTCTGCCTAAAAATGACTGATATCGAACCAGGTGTCCGGCAGCGATAGGATCATCGCGGAGCTGCTGGATTTTTCTCTGACTACCCATCTGGTTATTTGCTTTATTAAGACGGCTTTCCTGAATTCTCAAGTTTGCCTGTGTATCCATATTATTTAAGTTTGAACTAATTCTTCTCATAGTCTACTCCAGTCCTACTAATATTAAACTTTAAGTCTGTTGATTACAGTATCAAGCAAACTATCCCAGACAGTAACAAATTTAGCTGCAGCATTATAACCGTGCTGAAATTTGATAATATCAGAAAGTTCTTCATCGATATTTACACCGCTAATTGAATCGCGCATTTCACGTAAATCATTCATGATTGCCATGTGACTGTTAAAGTTGTTTTCTGCCTGTTCGCCTTTAAGACCAACATTTGTTACAGAATCAGCAAAATAATCATCGAAAGTTCTTTCGTGTCCAATCATTACTTTTGTATTACGGATTGAAGCAATCTCTACGGCTGCACGACCGTCACCGGCATTTACATTTCCACTGTTATCCATAAATGCAGCGGCAACACTCATTACATCATTCTTAATAGACTGATTAACCTGAATATATCCGGCTGGATTTAAAACAGGACTTACTGCAAACTGAGCACCTGCAAGAGCATTAACTGCATCTTCCTGTGCAAAATCATAAGCCCCCTGCTCTCCACTGGCAGAAAGAATTCCAGAATATCCTGTTAAGAAGAATCCAGAATCTTCTACATGACGGATAACAAAATCAGGATTTTCAACATTCTGTGCAGTTGTTGCTTTAAGAACGAGATTGCTGTTTCTATCAAGGTAAGCCTTTACTTCGCCGTTGGAATCGTTAATTCTGTTAATAACGGTTTCAACAGTATCTGTTGGATGATAAGCCACCTGAACATTTCCGTTTGGACCGCTTAAAGTCATTGTTCCTTCAAGACCAATCTGTTCCTGTGGATTAAGCTTTGTAGTTCCTGTAAATCTGAAAATGTAAGAATGATCCATCTGGCCATCACCGTCACGGTCATAATTTCCGTTAACATTTTCTACAAAAGAACGCTGTGTAAAGAAATCAAGCCCTGTAACATGATTTGCTCCATAGGCATTTCGATGAACATCATTTACAAGGTCAGCAAAGTTCATTGTCATTGTATTAAGAGACTGAACTTCATTTCTTACATCAACATCACGCAATTCAATCAAAGCGCCTAATTTTCCGCCTTTGATAACAGCATCATTTCCTGTATCTTTCCATACAAGCTTGTCATAACCGTTATTATCGATTACAGCTTCAAGGTCAAAAGTACGAGCAATTCCACCCTGAACAAGAACCTGTCCATCAACATGAACAAAGAATTCATCAGAATCACGACGGTCTGTTGTGATATTTACAAGCTTTGAGAGTTTATCAACGAGAAGGTCACGGCGGTCAAGCAAATCATTAGGATTATCTCCCATACCGCGGGAACGAACAATTTCTCCATTAATAGCAGCAATCTGACGGGCATAATCATTAACCTGCTTTACAGTTGCTTCAATATCAGCATTGATGAGAGTACCGATTCCCATCAAACCTTCCCATTTTGCATTAATTGAATCAGTAAGATTTTCACCGCGAGTAACAACAGCCTGTCTTGCAGACTGATTTTCAGGATGCATAGAAAGTTCCTGCCAGCTCTGCCAGAATTTATCCATATTAGAACGAACAGAAACATCTTCTGGTTCATTATAAATCTGTTCAATCATAGTGTAATACTTGCTGCGGGTATCCCAGTAACTTTCATGATGCTGCTGTTCTGTGATACGGTTATCAAGCATTTCATCACGAACTCTTTCAACAGACTGAGTATCAATACCCTGGCCGATCATTCCCGGGCGTTCAGCTCGTTCAAGATCCGGACGATAAAGAGGATCAAATTCTTTCATTTGAACTCTCTGTCGAGAATATCCTTCTGTATCTGCGTTAGAAATATTGTGACCTGCAGTCTGGATGGCATCTGTATGAGCCATGATACTGCGTTTTCCTAATTCAATTCCTGAAAATGTTGATCCCATATCGCTACCCTTTCTTAAAATCTAAAACAATGTATTTACAACAACGCTGTGCGGCTGTTTCTGAATAATATTTCCGTTTCTTGAATAAACCTTGCTTCTTGTCTGAGGAAGAGAATGATCAATAACTCCATGAACAAAGTTTCTTGTAATATTGATATAATCTCCAAGGGCTTTGTTTTCTGTTCTGCATCGAACAAGTTTACCTCGAACCTTTGCCAAAAGTTCTCTGCATTCCATATCGTCATCAGAAAGCTTTGAAGCAATTTCTTCACGCTCTTCGTCAAGCTTATTAAAACTGTCCATATAGAGATTTACATTTGAAATTACCTTCATTAAATCCGGCCAGCTTTTTTCATTTACAGCTTTTTTAAGATTTGCCTGTTCAATAATTACTTTTGAAAGAATTTCATCTTCTTTTTCCAAAACTTCTTTGTACGACAAATTACTCATAGTAAATCTCCCGAAAAAAAATTTTCTTTTCTCATTTCTTTATCGGAATCTGAAATTTTTACTTAAGTAATTTTTTAATGTAATTTTTTTAATAAGAAATTATAAATTTTCTTCATTAAAAGAAGTTTTTATTATTGACCAATTGAATGAAAATTTTATATACTAACTTTCGTCGATGACATGGTGCCTGTAGTTCAGCGGTAGAGCGCCAGATTGTGGATCTGGTTGTCGTGGGTTCGAGCCCCATCAGGCACCCTATTCAATTTTGTAAAAAATTGTGATGCGCCCGTAGCTCATCTGGATAGAGTTCCGGACTTCGAATCCGGCGGTAGCAGGTTCGAATCCTGTCGGACGCAATAAATAATTTTTTGGGCCATTAGCTCAGCTGGTAGAGCAACAGACTCTTAATCTGTGGGTCGCAGGTTCGATCCCTGCATGGCTCACTC